>DAHXJB010000323.1:0-11613 GCA_027372455.1 Chloroflexota bacterium
CAGACAGAGGCAGCCAGATCGCACCGAAGTCTCGGCCCGAGGCAAGCCCCGCGACGGCACCAACCGCGGTCCACCCCAGCAGGGTGGACCACCAGCGCCATCGGAGAGGGCAAGGACCAAACGCCCAGCCCTCCAGCTCACTGGAGCCCTGAGACAGACAGTCTCTTCGCCGCCCCTCATCCATGACGATTGGCAAAGAGTACCCGCTCGCGAGAGCCAGACCGACTGCTAGAGCCAGGGGGCCAAACAGCATGGCCAGGGCAGGTATCAAACAGAGTGCCGCCCACACGATTCGCGGAGGCGGCCGCTTGGGCGCCTTTCGACCGACTTCGCGCGGCCGTTTGTCAGCGATCAGGGCAGCCTCCACCAGTTCTCCATCCTCAGTGATTATCACCACCCGGGAATCCACCCAACCGGTCCTGGCCCAACTATCGCAGTCCAGTTCGACGGTGAGGTGCGTGGCGGCGCCGTCTTTCGAGATCGGTCCGAAATGATCCTGGGAAAGCCGCAGCCAGGGCGAGCTCTCGATGCTGCCGGCAAGCTCTCCTCCGCCCGCGTTGGAAACGAACAGATGGAAGAGCAGGGAACGAGGAGCACCCTCACAGCCGGATGCTTTGACAGCCCAACCTGCCGGGAAGACTCGGGCCCGGGGTCGGTCCTTTGGGGCCACAGTCACGGCGACTTCCGCGGCCTCCGGTTGGCTTCGTAAGCCACGAGCAGGGTTCGCCAGACGGAAAACCAGGTCGGCCCGGTGGCGGCGACGGGCCGGGAGACCGGCCGTATCGACCCGGATCTCCATCTCAACCGGGAAGTGGCCGCGAGGCTTTCTCGGTTCCAACCTGGTGGCCGAGATCCACGGGGGAACCGCGTCCAGTCTCTCGGCAACCGCAGCCTGCCCACCAAGGCTGTGCAATCGGAGCACCCCTCTGGCCACTGTGCCACGGCTGACCACCCCGAAGTCGAGGGTAGGCGGCTCGATACTCAAGGTCAGCTCTCGATCGATGGTTTGGGGATTCGCACCCTCCAATGGATCTTCACTTCCGTGTGGAAGCCGACTACTATCGTACGCGTGCCGTCTGGCGGGATCGCCCAGCACCCGCCACGCTTCCACCAGCTCGGCTATGCGTCGTCCTGTATCCGGATCGGACCTTCCGCGACGGGCATCCGGGTGCAGCCCCTTCATCAGCTTCCGGTATGCCTTACCTATGGCGTCCTGCTCAGCCGAAGGCGAAACCCCCAGAAGCTGATAGTAGTCCTTATCCTTCTCAGGCCGTTCCATCCCCGTGACCATCCAGAAAGAAAGCTCGAGGTGCCCGGCCCCCATCCATGCCGGGCACCGTGCACCTCAACGAAAACAACGTAGCCCGCTAGGGAGCTATTGCTTCATGCTTATCAGATCCTGCAACATCTGGTCCGACGAGGTGATGACCCTCGAGTTGGCCTGGAACCCACGTTCAGCCATGATCATCCGGCTGAACTCCTCGGCCAGGTCCACGTTGGAGTTCTCCAATGTACCGGACATCAGGCTCCCCATGCCCACGCTATTGTCGCCCGGGGGCGAGATCTGCGGACTTCCGCTGTTGAGTCCGGCCTGGAACAGGTTGCCTCCAGCCCTCACCAGCCCCCCCGGGTTGTTGAACTTGGCCAGCAAGACCCGAGGATGGTGGATCGTATCCATCGTGCCGTCGGCCTTGATCCCGGTGAGCGTCCCGTCATTCGAGATGCTGAAGTTCGCCCAGCCCCAGCTAGGATCCACCCGGACTCTGCCGACTTCATAGGTCAACTCCCCGGTGGACGGGTCGGCAGAGGCAATACGGTTGCCATCGGCGTCCACCCAGTGTCCCGGCTGAGCTGGACTGTATGCGGTGCCCGCCGTCGTATCTCCGTCCACATACCATTGCTTGTTACCACTACCATCGAAGTTGGCGCTCACGGTGGCAGGCCCGGTAGAGCCAGCAGGGAAGTAGCCGATTTTCGCGCCCAGGACATACTGGCCGCTAACGGGGTCCACAAGATAGCCATCCTTGTCAAGCCCAAAGGCGCCATCACGAGAGTAGTAGGAAGGGGTATAGGTCGTGTCGCCCACACTGTCGGTGGAATGGGCAGTACCGAGCATGAAGAACCCCTCGCCCTGGATAGCCAGGTCGGTGGTCTTCCCGGTCGTGGTCATGGAACCCTGGGTCATCATGGTGTCGATACCGCCCAGGTTAACACCAAGGCCCACCTGCACGGGGTTCGTGCCGCCAATTCCTCCAGAAACCGGGGCCGAACCCACGCTGTAGGTCTGCGCGAGGGCTTCCTTGAAGTTGACCCGACTCGATTTGTAGCCCACCGTGTTGACATTGGCAATATTCTGGCCAACCACATCCATGTAGATCTGGTGGTTCCGGAGACCGGAAATGGCCGAAGACATTGATCTCAGCATCGCACTTTCTCCTCGAGTAGCGGTTCTACCGCGTTGTGCGGCTGCCGGCGTGGTGCCGCTTCAATCCATCCACGGCACCTCAGCCTCCCCTTCCGGGTCCAGGCCTCACTTTTGCTAGCCGGCAACCTGACCTGTTCGCCTATGCCATTACCACACTGTCGATGTTGGTGAAGATCCCACTCTTGCGCCTGCTCTGGTCCACCGCGGTGATCACCGTCCTGTTCCCGATGCTCACCAACAGCGCCAGATCGTCCATCAGCACCAAAGCATCCTTCGCCCCCTTCTGGTGCGCCGCGCTCACGGCACGCTCCAGTCGGGCCATCGACTCCCCATCCAGGTTGACCCCACCACTCTGCATCCGTTGCTGTGCATGAGCGGAGAATCGCAAGGAAGGGGCGTAACCCGTTTGAGTCCGAAGTACCTCCTGGAAGCTGGGCTGCGACGAGTCCCTGTCCGAGCTGCCGGCCGGTCGCTTTTGGCTTTCAAGGGACGGCTCCTGACCCTGAATCCGCCTGACGTCCATGGCGGCTAGCTACCTTTCGTGACCGAGTTCACTTCACTCAGTTGGACAGCCTGCCCATTGACCATCAGCACCGCGTTGCCGTTCTGCATCTGCACAGAATCCACAAGCCCACTCACCGTGCTGCCGCCTGCTACAGTGGCCTGAACCTGTTTGCCGATGAGGTTGCTGGCCTGGGCAAGTTGAGCGGCCTCGCCGTTGACCACCGAGACCACATCCGTGAGATTCACCGACTGCCCGTCGACGGAAAGAACAGGGCTGCCGTTCACCACATTGACGGAGTCCACGGTTCCTTTGATGTTCGTGCCATTGCTGCCACCGGTAGCCTCGATCTGCTTCCCAATCAACCCGTTCGCCTGGCCCAACTGCTCAACCTTCAGAAGCAGTCCCATCTGGTCATCCACCGACTGCATTCTCTGGAGAGAGTCAAACTGCGCCAACTGTGTCACAAACTGGGTGTTATCCATCGGCTGCATAGGATCCTGGTTACCGAGCTGCGCAACCAGCAGTTTGAGAAAGTCTTGCTCTCCTAGTTGCCCTGTCGGAGACGTCTTAGATGTGCCACCGGAACTGCTGGCCGCGTTCGAGACAGTGGTCGCGCTCGAGAGCGAATCGGTTACAGTCATCGTCCTCCTCCTATACCCGGTAATCCACCAGATGTTGACCGCCTCGGCCATTCGTCGACAAAGCGGGGATCGCTGACGGCTCCGAGAGGATACGTAGTTCCCCCACAGCCGATTGCTGTCGCCTGCCGTCCTGCCACTGTCCAAAAGAGCGGGCTGACCCATCTTGCGACGCGCCCGCCCCATCCCGCGGGCTGCCGAGGATCATCTGCCCGATTTCGAGCGACTTGCCCTCCAGCGCTTGCCGCAACTGGGGCAAGGCACTTTGGATCATTTCTCTCGTATTGTCCGACTGTGCCAGGATGTGCAGGGTGAGAACCCCATCTCGTAGCCCCAACCGTAGATCCAGGTAGCCCAGAGAGGCCGGCCTCAACTCGACCCGGAGGCTGCTGTTCTTTGGAAGGCTCAGCTTGGCGGCATGAGCCACCAACTGATCGAGAACGGTCCCCGCTGCCGTCTGAGGTGACCCATTCAGCCCTGTGGGGACCGAAGCCACCGTCTTCGGATCTGTGGTTGCCCCGGTTGCAGTTAACGCCGAGAAATTCCCAAGCTGGTTGCTATTCTGTTCCTTGCCTGGCGTGGTGGTTGGTCCACCCGTTTCTCCTCCCTTGCTTTCCCCCGAGCCTGCCATCGAAGCCGTCGAGGCAACCCCAACCGCCGGCCCCACCTGGGCCGGGTTCTCGCTCTGTGGTTTCTCTTCCGGTCGAATCCCTCCATCCTCTCTAGGCTGACCGACGACCGCCTTGGCGACGCCAGGGCCGGCCGCCGCCACAGCGCCCCCCGTCTCACTCGGGACTGCTCCCACAGCGCCGATCCCGACAGAGGCGGACGCCGGTGCGCCTTGCTGATTGAATGCCACTTCGGTTGGATGCTCAGACCCTTTGGAGACATCGTTCGGCAAAGCAGTGCCGGGAGCGGGTAAGGTTGTCATTCCCGTTGATACTGCCCCAGCGGAGCCACTGGCCGTTTCAGTTGTCACGCCAGCGCCCGGGACTGCATCCGTTCCCGTCGTGCGATCTGGAACAGAAGCCGTCGGTGCTGCCGCGCTGGCTTCGCCGCTCGATGACACACCGAGGGCTGAGACGGCTCTAGAAGCGTCCTTATCGCCGTTAGCCCCCGCTACCCCAGGGCTCTCCGCAATCGGGCCTCCTCGCAAGGTCTCGATTGCGCCGTTCCCTGGATCGACGGCGGGATGATCTGATCCTCCGATCAGCGACATTGTGACGATCTTCCCGGATGAAGCGCCGGCAGCTAGCTTTTCCACCGTATCCACACCCACCGCGTCGCCACGCGATCCGTTGGCCGCCACCGGCTGCTGCGTGCCTCCAGAAGGTGTGACCTGAGTCGCACCGGCTGCGACTTTGTCCCCCTTCGCGCCTCCCGTTTGGCTCGGCGGAGTGTCGCTTGTCACACCGCGGATTGTTCCAGGATCGCCAGTCCCATTCGCGCCCGCTTCCCGCGGAATCGCCGCAAGTGTGGCCGCCGGGCCGATGCCGGAGCTGTCCGATGGCGTGAACGCGGTACCTTTCACCCCGCCAACCCGCGGGATTGTCTGTTGGACTTTCGCCCCGTCGCTCTGCACGCCTCCCACCGCGGCGACAGTTGCCGAATCACCGACACTTTGGCCGCTGGCTGCCGGCGCTGCGGTCTGGCCGGCTTGAGACGGCGCCGGCTGAGAGGCCATCGCTGCCATCATGCTTCCTGCCACGGCAGCGGCCTCCGGAGATCCAGATTGGTCATCGCCTTTGTCGTCGGAGGGGTGCGACTTCACTGGGACACTCGCTCCATCCCGGGCGTCTATTCCACCACCAGCCGATTGTCGCCGATCCGACGACGCCGCCGCCAGGGCAGAGCTGAAGCTCGGCCCAGAGCCCTTGGCAGCAGAGGCGGCAGGCACGCCCGAGAACCCTCCCGACGTCACGACTTCAGGAAGGCCGGTAGTTGCTACCCCCAAGTGGGCATCCTCCTTTCTATTACTTGCCTTCGTTAATAGCCATCCGCATGATGGCCAAGCGCCCCGCCATCAGCTGAGTGACGGCGTCGAAATTGATGTTGGTCTGCGCCAACTCCGTCATCTGCGCATCCACGTCGACCCCGTTGCCATCCGTGCGAAACACCACGGGTTCTTGAATTGCTGCTCCTTGCTGCATCGACGTGGAGTTGCCCATGTGACCCGGCTGGGTCACCGCCATCCGAAGATCTCCCCCCCTTCTTATCTCTTTGGTCAGCACCTGCTCAAATGGGACATCCATGGCGCGATACCCCGGCGTATCCATGTTCGCCAGGTTGTTTGCGATCAACTGCTGCCTCTTGACCATCCCGGAAAGGCTCTGCTGGAGTAGTTGACCGGTGCCGTCAAGCAGTAGTCCCCCTGCCATTGTCACCTCCCTCGTCGGAACCATCCGCTGCCGCAAGTTGGTCCCGATGCTCAAGCGCAAGCACGCGCTCGACGTAATTCCTGGTCTCCTGATAGGGGGGAAGCCCCCCGTACTTCTCGACGGCGGCCGGACCGGCGTTGTACGCCGCCAGCGCCAATGGCACGGAGTGGAAGCGGTCCAGCAAGGAACGCAGGAACTTGGTCCCGCCCGCGAGATTGGAGGCAGGATCGAAAGGATCCTTGACCCCAAGCGATTTGGCTGTGCCGTCCATTAACTGCATCAGCCCTTTCGCTCCCGCATGCGACACCGCGTTGGGATTGAATCCGGACTCCGTCTCCACAACAGCCTTCACCAGCTGTGTGTCCAGCCCTTCCCGCTGGGCCGCGGCCTTTATCATGTCAGCGAAGCTGCTCGGGCCCGATCCCTTCGACGGTGGCCGGATGCCACTAGTAGGGCTATTCGGCCGGAACAGCCGCGCACCCACTATGCGGCCGGTTAGCTGAGTCCAGACACTGGAATCGAGCAGGTCCGACATGGTGCCCCAGCCTTTCCCAATCGTGCCAATCGGCGTTGGCAACCGTCCTGAAGTGCCGCTAAGCGTCATCGCGATCTCAATCCTTTCCCTGATCCCTGTGGCGTCGCACGTACCTGCTGGTGGCGATCTCTTCCGCGCCCTTGAGCTCCTTCTGCGACTCTTCTCGGGCAAAGGCCAGCATCAGCGACTCTCTCAGCTTTTCCAGCGACTTCTTTTCCCGTGAGGCCTGGAGAACCGATTCTCGATCTTGAGCTACCCGTTGCGTGAGTTGATCCGCCAACGACAGCTGCTCCTCTAGCCGTCGTTCCAGTATCGCCAGATAGCTGGACTCGAGATCCAGTCTGTCCAAGTCCAGGGTTCCCTTCCCCTGGAATTCGGCCAGTCGTGCCGATAGCTCCTTGATCTCACTCTCTAGAGCGACGGCTCTGTCCGCAGCCTCCTCCAGTGCCCGTTGCGATTCAGCCAGCTGCAGCTGGAAGGTCTGCTCCTTGTGGCGGCGCAAGGCCAGGAGCGGATCCAGGCGAAAATGGAAGCCTCGCATTCCCACTACCACGGATCACGAATGTGAAATGAAGCTCTCGTGAACAACCACAATCCCCGCCCCGTGCCTATCTCCTAGGGTACGATGTAGGCCCCGGAAGCCTTCAGCTTCTCAGCGATCGACTCCAAAGATGCCATCGTTCCATCGAACGGCGACGGCTCATCGGGACGCTGCCGAAGAAATCCTTCGATGCCGGGCATGGCGTCTATCGCCGCATCGATCTTGGGGTTGCTACCTCTCAGATAGGCCCCGATGTTGATCAGATCTTTGGCTTCCTGGTACGTGGCCATCGCCTCCCGCAGCAGACCTGCCCGCCGCTGGTGCTCTACCGTAGCCACCGAAGACATCAGCCGGCTCGTGCTGTTGAGCACGTCGATGGCCGGGTAGCGATTCGTCGCTACCAGCTCTCGAGACAGCACGATGTGACCATCCAGGATGCTGCGAACCGTATCGGTGATCGGCTCGGTGAGATCGTCTGCCTCCACCAGCACCGTGTAAAAGGCGGTGATCGCCCCTCGGTCGGAAGTGCCAGTCCGCTCCATCAGTCTGGGCAACAGGGCGAATACCGAGGGGGTATAGCCCCTCACCGTCGGTGGTTCCCCCGCCGCTAGCCCGATCTCCCGCTGTGCCATCGCAAATCTGGTGACCGAGTCCATCAGCATGGCCACTTGAAGACCGTGATCGCGGAAGTACTCCGCGATCACGGTCGCCACCCAGGCACCCTTTACCCGCATCAAGGCCGACTGGTCCGAGGTAGAGACCACCACCACCGATCTCGCCAGCCCCTCGGGACCGAGGTCGCGCTCGATGAAGTCCTGAACCTCGCGGCCCCGCTCCCCGATCAAGGCGATGACGTTCACGTCTGCTTTGGAGCTTCTCGCTATCATTCCCAGGAGCGTGCTCTTGCCCACACCGCTCCCCGCGAAGATGCCAATCCGCTGCCCTCTTCCGCAGGTTAGCAGTCCATCGATAGCCTTGACGCCCGTGGGTAGCGGCTCCGCGATCCTGGACCGAGCCATCACGTCGGGAGAGCTGTTGGTGAGTGGATAGGACAGCAGGGAGTTGATCGGCCCTTTGTGGTCCAGCGGACGACCAAGTCCGTCGATAACCCTCCCCAGCAATTCACTTCCCACCTGGACGGTGAAGACCCTGCCTCGGGGCACCACTTCACTGCCGGGATGCACGCCGCCCAGGTCGGACAGCGGCATCAACAGCAGCCTGCCACTACGGAAACCGATTACTTCAGCCGATACCGGGAGCTGCCCCTTTTCAGGGTAGATGAAGCAGATCTCGCCGATCCTCGATTTCAGCCCCTCCACCTCCACCGTCAGTCCCACCACCTGGACCACACGTCCACGGCAAGACACCGGATCGATCTGCTGAAGCAGCCGTCGATACCGTTGCAGCAAGTGGACTTCTTGTGCGGCTACGGCGCTCATTGCCCCGCCTCAAATGCCGACACAATCTCGGCCAGCTGCGCCTCAATGCGGCTGTCCACCAGACCGCTCTTCGTCTCGATGATGCAACCTCCTCGCTCCATCCCTTCGTCGCCGAAGATCTCCCAGTTGGGCCCGAACGCCACCGCTCCCTTCAGTTCAGACCACTTATCTCTGACCAGATTCGCATCGTCCGGGTGGACCAGAATTCGAACAGACTCGGTGGTCCCCACCTTCTCCATCGCCGACTCCACCATAGAGAGAACCAGGGATGGGTCCGAAGCTATCTCTCTCTTAATAACCTTCGAAGCTATCTCCAGAGCCAGGGTTGCCAACTCCTGCTCCGACGCTCGTATCATCGACTCTCTCTCGATGACAGCCCGCTTCGCCAGCTCCGCCAGTCTCTCCAGATGCTCCCTGGTCTGCTCATCAGCTACCTTGAGTCCTTCTGCTTTCCCGTCAGCGTATCCTCGCTCCATGGCCTCTCGAGCAAGCTCAGCCGCCCGGGCATGGGCATCCGCGAGGATCCTCTCCGCTTCTACGGCCGCATCCACCGGCGACTCCGTGCTCCCCTCGCCAGCCCCCTGGCGATCCACGGTGGACATTTCGGCCGCGTCGTCCGAAATGTAGGACGGAACGAAGTGACGGCTCCTACGCTCCTTCACAACCACGATCGGCTCGGCGCTGTACTCCGCCTTCTTGATGATCCTAGGCAACGACCTCGTCCTCCGAGCCACCGCGAGAGATCACTATCTCTTCGGCGTCGTCCAGCCGACGAACCACCGCCACGATCCTCTGTTGCGCGTCTTCCACCGTCCGCAGCCTCACAGGTCCGCCGACTTCCATGTCCTCCCGGAGCATCTGGGCCGCCCGAGTGGACATGTTCTTGAATATCCTGGCCTTCACCTCTTCACTGGCCCCGCGCATTGCCAGAGCCAGGTCCTTCGTATCGACCTCACGCATGACCCTCTGTATGGAGCGATCATCCAGCTTGACGACGTCCTCGAACACGAACATCTGCTTACGGACTTCCTCAGCCAGGGCTGGGTCCGACTCCTCGAGAGACTGCATGATGATCTTCTCGGTCGAACGGTTGACCTGAGTGAGCACCTTGACCAGGAACTCGACGCCGCCCACGGTGGAATAGTCCTGGTTCAGCACGGAAGACAGCCTTTTCTTAAGGGTGCTCTCCACCTGATCGATCGCCTCTGGAGTGGTCCTCTCCATGGTCGCGATCCGCAGGGCAACCTCCGCCTGTAGCTCACGATCCAGCCTGGCCAGAATGGATGCCGCCAGGGTCGGATGCAAATGGGCGATAACCAGGGCGATGGTTTGCGGACGCTCCTCCTGGATAAAATTCACCAGCTGCGCCGGGTCTGCCATGCGAACGAAGTCGAAGGGATCGTTCCGCCATCCGGAGGCGAGCCTGCCCACAATCTCGTTGGCTCGCTGGGGTCCCAGGGCATGAGTCAAGACCTCCTTGGCGTACTCCACGCCACCGCTGGAGATGTAGCCCTGGGCCTTCGCAAGATCGAGGCACTCGCTCAACACCTCGGTCCTGACCTCGTGGGCAATCCGCTCCATGCTGAAAATCTCGACGGTCACCCGGTCGATGTCGGAGTCCTTCAGGTGTTTCATGACTTCGGCGGATAGGTCGGTGCCGAGGGCGATCAAGAGGGCAGCCGCTTTCTGCCGTCCGGTCAGCCTTCGCATCAATGGAGGTGCCATCTATCCCTTCTCATCCAGCCAGGACTTCACTATCTGCGCCAGCAGCTGGGGCTCGGCTTCCGCCAGTTGAGTTACATCCTTGAGCACCTGGGCGGGCCTGGGGTCATCCTCCTTGGGGGTGGCTTTGACCATCGCGAGGGCCTGTTCGAGAGAGACTCCCTCCGGCAGCTGCGGAACCCCTTTCTTCCCCTTCTTTCCCTTTTCTTTCGGAAGGGCGTTGGGATCCCTTGTCAGCCCTTTGATAACGGACCGAACCAGCAGAAGAACGACCAGCAGGGAGAACACAACCAGAGCGCCTTTGGCAATCTCCATGTAGAGGTCCTGCTTGGCAGCATCCTGACTCGCCTTATCGGCTGCGGTCGCAGCCGAATGGTCGAATGGAAGGCTTGCCACCACCACGGTATCACCACGCGTGGTGTCCAAGCCGGCAGCCGCGGTCACGGCCTTGGTTATCGTGGTGGTGAGAGCGCTGTCAAGCTGGCCATCCAATAGCACCGATACCGACAACCTCTTCACGCTGCCCGGGGCCTTGACCGTCTTCTCCACCTGCTTGGAGATCTCGTAGTTCGTGGTGGTATCTTTCCGCTCGTACTTTGGATTGGACACCGAACCGATCATGTTGGCTACCGGAGTCGCCGTGGCAGATGGAGTGGCCTGAGCCCCCGGCGTTGCCGCTGGAGTGGCATTGGGGCTGACCGGCCCCACGGGGAGGCCGGTCAGCGGGTAGGATGGCGTCGATAGGCTGCCATCACTCAATGGGACGGAGGACAGCTCGGTAACCGAGTGCGAGCTCAAGACCTGCGGCGTCGGCGCCCCCGGGGGTGAGTAGGTCTCGGTGCTGGTCTCCTGCCGATTCCAGTCCATGGTGGCAGCAACCCTGACCACAGCCTTCCTGGGTCCCAGCACCTGCTCGAGCATCGCCTGAATGTTGTTCTGAAGCGACTGCTCGTACGCACGTTGGGCGTCACGCTGCGTTGTGCTGACCCCCGCGGCCAGCTCTGAGGGGCCGCTTTGCCCGGACAGGGTGATCCCATTGCCATCGAGCACGGTGACGTTCTCGGGCTTCAGCCCTGTGACACTGCCCGCGACCAGGTTGACGACTCCACGAACCTGTCGAGCATCCAGCTGCTGACCAGGCTTCAGCAGAAGAACCACCGAGGCGGTAGTGGGGTTCTGCTGGCTGGTAAATAGCTCGCTCTGTGGAATGGCGATGTGGACACGAGCTTCCTGCACGGCCGAAAGGCTGGCGATCGTCCTGTCCAACTCACCTTCCAGTGCTCGCTGGTAGTTGATCTTCTGAACGAAATCAGTCAGCCCGAAGTTCGTCCTGTCGAACAGCTCATATCCAACAGGGCCGCTGGCGGGAAGCCCCTCAGACGCCAACTGGAGACGGACGTCGTACACCTTGTCACTCGGGACCTTGATGG
>DAHXJB010000349.1:0-1936 GCA_027372455.1 Chloroflexota bacterium
CCCCCCTGCGCTGAAATGTCCATAGCGATGTTGTAGCAGTTCCGCCGCCGTTGAATCCAACGCCCGGCCCGGCAACTCCATAGCCCGCACAAGGCAACCCACCCCGAACGGCACAAGAAGAAAGGACTGCCCGACCACAGAGAGAACCCGGCTAGATTCACCGAGGCCAAGTCTGTCGCAGTCCAATCTGCCCGTTTGCTCGGTCTCAACAGAACCAGATCGCTCCCCATGCCGTGCCTCCGGGTGATAGGCTTGCGAACATGACGATCCCCGCCTGCCCCTGCTGCAACCCCTTGCTTGCAACCCTCCGTCGCGTCCTGCTTCCGGCAGCGATCTCCGCTTCTCTCTGGCTGCCTCTGCCCGCTCAGGCAACCAGCCAGAAGCCGGCGGCTCCGCAGAGCGCGCCCATGGTGCAGTTTGGCAACGTCGCACTCTCACCCGACGGCAAGACGGTTGCCTGGACAACGCGCGGACCCGATGCATCCACCGTTCACCTCGCCCAGGTCTCCGACCCCGCAGCCACGGAGGCGATTTCGCTCCCTGTGGCCGCTCACTGCAGCAGCAGCGACCCTGCTTGGGCGCCGGACGGAGAGACACTGGCCTTCCTGTCCACCTGCACCAATCCCAGTGACCAGAAGGGCCAACCCAGCAGCAATGCAGCCCGGCTTGCCCAGGAGCAGATCTTCCTGTGGAGCAAAGCCACCCACCAGGCAACTCAACTCACCCACTTGGTTGGGGAGTTGCAAGAGCTCGCCTGGAGCCCGAGGGGCCATAGCATCTCCTTCCTCTTTGTTAAGAACGCCACCCGCCACGCCGGAGCGCTGGATGCCATGCCACCATGGAATGGGGTCATCGGCCAGGAAGGCATCGAGATCCAACGCATCTACTCCGTGGATGCCAAGACCGGAACCGGTCGATTTCTCTCCCCCGCCAGCCTGCATGTTTACGAGTTCGACTATGCTCCCAACGGGCGTCATATCGCTTACATTGCCGCCAATCCTCCGGGTGAGAACAACTGGTGGACAGCCAAACTCTACGTTCAGCCGGTCTCTGGCGGAGCGCCGAGCATCGTCCTTGATCCCACCACGGTCTCGGGCTCGCTGCACGGCCTGCAGATCGCGGTGCCGCGCTACTCCCCGGATGGCAAAAACATCGCTTTTATTGGTGGCCTGATGAGTGATCAGGGCTCAACCGGCGGCGACGTCTACGTCATCTCCAGCAAGCCTCGCTCGACAGCCGAAGAAGCCCCAGTCGATGTCACAGCGAACATCGACGGCACCCCTTGTTTCGAAGGCTGGCTGAGCCGCCAGGTCATCGGTTTTGTCGAGGATCGCCGCGGTCATATCCTGCTCTCCAGCTACAACCTGAACACCCACGCTCCTACCGCAACCGCGGATGACCTGGGGACGGTCTCCATCTATGGAGGCCCTATCAAGGATGCGGCCTGGACAAAGTTGACCAGCGGCTTGGCCTTTGTGAAACGGGGACCGGCATTGGCGCCAGAGGTCTGGGCCGGCCCCTGGGGCGATGTTCAACAGGTGACGCGCCTCAACAACAGCATCAAGCTGAACCCACCCCGGTTTGAATCCATCGAATGGACGAACGAGGGCTTCAACGTCCAGGGCTGGCTCACCTTTCCCAAGAACTACGACCCGTCCAGGAAGTATCCGCTCATCGTCGAGGTCCACGGCGGTCCTTCCGCCTCCGCCGGCCCCCGGCCCAACACCATGTGGTCCGAGCAGGGTTACTTCGTGCTGGCGCCCAACCCGCGCGGGTCCTTCGGGCAGGGAGAGAAGTTCGTCCAGGCTAACCGCAAGGACTTCGGCTACGGCGACCTGCGCGACATCCTCAAGGGGATGGATACCATCGAGGCTAGGTACCCCATCGACAAACAGCGTGAAGGGATCACCGGATGGAGTTACGGCGGGTTCATGAC
>DAHXJB010000385.1:0-3073 GCA_027372455.1 Chloroflexota bacterium
TCGAACTCTTGCAGTTTCAGCACCTTGTCCCAATTCATGTCAACCCTCCTCGATGAGTTTGTTTGAATGGTCCATAACGTGACGGGGTCTACCGCGCTGGCCCCGCCCTGCGTCATCTCTCCGCGTGGCTGCCATAGCGGCGGTTGGCGGCGACCATCGCCAGGTAGTTCTCATACTTTACGCCGGGCATCAGGGTGTTGCCGGAGCACATCAATAGCCCTCCTCCCGCAGCCGCATGGCGGATCGCATACTTCACCTCATCCTCCACCTGCTCCGCCGTGCCCGATGTCAGTGTCTCGCAGTTCACCCCGCCCACTAAGGTCATTTTCTCCCCGTACTTCTCTTTCAGGAGCTTCAGGTCCATCCCTATCCGAGGCTGTATACCCTGCCAGCCATCCACTCCCGCCGCTATAAAGTCGTCCAGCACCGACCAGAGATTACCGTCGGTGTGCTTGACGAAGTACAGCCCGTGATCGTGACAGGCCTCCGCGGTCGCGGCGAGCGCCGGGAAAACGAACTCGTGGAACAGCCTCGGACCCATCATCGGCCCGCGATTGTCGGCGTAGTCGGTCCCCGTCAGAATGCCATCGATCCCGGTCGCCGCCGCTCCCTTGATGTAGGCAAGGGACTTGTTCGTATAGTAAGCGGTAGCCTTCCTGACGAACTCAGGGTCGGTGATCATCGAGGTCATGTAGTCCTCGAGCCCAATGGTCTCCTGCCAGGGGAAGCTGCCGTCAGGCACCCTACCAAAGACGAAATGGGTGTCACCGATCTCCTTGACCACCCGCTCCATCGCCTCAAACTCCGAGGCATCAATGTTGAAAGGCCCATCGGGATCGGGGATATCGTCGATGCTAAAGGGAGGATACTCCCTCACCATGGCGTGGCCACCAGAGTCGGGGGAGTACTGCCACACCCTGCCGATCTCGTCCCGCCAGGTGTACTCACCCAGCATCTCCGGCTTGAAGTAGCTCTCCTGCCTGGGAGGTACGGTAGGAACCACCACGAAGTCCCACTCGAACTTTCGGGTCAAACCGACCAGGTCGCGCCCGTGGCTCTCCGCGATCTCGTCGCGCCGTCCCTCCCAGAGTGCAGTGTACTGCCGCCACTTGGCCCGGTACAGGGTCTTAACCCACAGGGCACGGTCGGTGATTTCCCAGTCCACCCCCTGTTCGCCGATGGGAACCCGATCCGGTTCCTTGTGCTCCAACGCGGCAATTACGCGAGACTTTGACAGCATGTCCTTCTCCTATAGTACTCTTGTTCCCTCCCCCCGGTCCAAGCCGAAGGGCAGAGCAGCAATCACTATTCGTTGGGGATAGGGTCCAACTACTTCACCAGTCGGGAGGCTCTCTCGTCCCCCTTTATGATGGCATCAGTGTAGTCTCTAAAGCTCGGGCAAGCCGGATGGATCGACTCGATTATGTCAAACAGGCTGATAACCATGCTCTGCAGCAGTTGGTTGCCGGTGATCTCCCAAATGATCTTGTGGATCTCTCGGTTGGTGCGTAGCTGCGCGTCAATATCGCCACGGTCGCACCCTTGATTGTATCCAATATGTAACATGCAGCATCCAGGCTATTGCCGCAGTGTAGTGACGACACCCTCCGTGGTCAATGCTCTTTCGGTGGCTGCGTCGCGGCTCAGGGTATATCGTCCGCGAACGTGTAAATGTGGTATCGTATGAGCGAGCTCCTCCCGTGGCGGAGCACATTCCCGATAGGTCGGCTCCGATCGGTGTTTCCGAAACTCCTCATCAGCCTCATCGACAGGACGAAAAGGCAGGCACCATCCGCCCTCGGGGTAGGATCAGCCACTGCCTTCCTGGCAGCACTCTTGCTCTCGTCTTGCTCCTCTCCCAACGCGCCCATCCAAAACGGTGGAACCCTCACCGTCGCTGCTGCAGCCGATCTGCAATCCGCCTTCGGCGAACTGGGCCCCCTCTTCCAGCAGAAGACAGGAACCCGGGTCACCTTCATGTTCGGCTCAAGCGGCAATCTGGAGAAGCAGATCGAGAACGGGGCTCCGGTGGACCTGTTCGCCTCGGCGAGCGAGGAGTACCTTCAACAACTGGCATCGAAGGGAGACGTCCTTGCCGGCACGGAGCAGCTGTACGGCATCGGACGGATAGTGCTCGTTTCCTCAAAGGCCTCGGGCCTCTCGCTGACGAAGCTGGGGGATTTGACGAAACCGAATGTCAAGCATGTCGCTTTGGCCAATCCGGAACACGCCCCATATGGTACGATCGCCCGACAGGCGCTGCAAACCGCGGGTCTCTGGGATCAGATCAAGGGCAAGGTGGTGTACGGCGAGGACGTGCGGCAGGCACTGCAGTTCGTTCAGACCGGGAATGCAGACGCGGGGATCGTGGCCCTATCCATCGCCGACGTCCCGGAGGTTGTTTCCAGCCCGATCGATGCTACTCTGTACAAACCGCTACAGCAGCCTATTGCCGTGGTCAAAGGAAGCAGGGAGGAAGCGCTGGCGAAGCAGTTCATCGCCTTCGTGAATGGCCCTCAGGGGAGACCTATCATGAAACGGTACGGCTTCTCCCTGCCTGGAGAGAACTGAGATGCCGTCTGTCGACCTCTTCCCTCTCTGGCTCTCCCTGCAGGTGGCGGCGGCAGCCACACTGCTGGACCTGGCAATCGGGATACCGCTCGCGTGGCTGCTTTCCCGAACGCGCTTCCGCGGGCGCGACCTGCTCTCGGCGGCCATCACCCTCCCCATGGTGCTGCCGCCGACGGTCCTCGGCTACTACCTGCTGCTCCTCCTGGGGCGACAGGGTCCCATCGGCAACTTCCTGGAGAGCAGGCTCGGGATCACCCTGGTGTTCACATGGCAGGCGGCCGTGATCGCTTCGTGCGTGGTGTCGATCCCACTTATGTTCCGGGCCGCCCAGGCCGCCTTCGAGGGGATCAACCCCAATCTGGAGAACGCCGCCAGAACGCTAGGTCGCTCGGAGAAGGGCATCTTCCTCACCATTACGATCCCATTGGCATGGCAGGGGATCCTGGCTGGGACCACCCTGGCCTTCGCCAGGGCCCTGGGGGAGTTCGGCGCCACCCTGATG
>DAHXJB010000391.1:0-8152 GCA_027372455.1 Chloroflexota bacterium
ACCGGGCGGCCGTCGACGGCCGCAACCGGCATGATGCCAACGGCCGTATTCGTGACGAAGATTTCCTGGGCCTCGCGGATCTCCTCCGGACTGACTGGACGCTCGACATGGGCGAACCCGAGCCGGGCAACCAACTCCAGAACTGCCTTCCGGGTTATCCCGTTCAGGACCCCGCTCTCCAGGGATGGCGTTATCAGGATCTGGTCCCGAACGAGGAAGACATTGCTGGAAGCACCGCACGCCAGATCCCCCGAGGTATTCAGTAGTAGCGCTTCCTCGGCCCCCTGGGCGCTGGCTTCCATTCGGGCCAGGACACAGTCCAGGTAGTTGCAGGACTTGATGCGACTCAGGGGCGACGAGGCGTTGCGACGGATCCGCGAGATCGCCGCCCGGTAGCCTTTGTGGTACCACTCCTCGGGGTACCCGGCGAAGGGTGACGCCACGGCAACCACGGTAGGAGAGGGGGACGGAGAAGGCATCAGTCCCCGCTCCGTGGGAACCCCCCGAGTGATGGTGATTCGCACCAGCGCATCGGCGAGTCCGTTGGCATCCAGCAGAGCCATGATGGCCCCGGCCAACTCCGAAGACTCCACCGGCATCTGGATGCCTATGGTCCGTGCCGAGAGCTCCAGGCGGTCCAGGTGGTCTTGAAGCCGGAATAGCCTACCGTCCACCGCCCTCACGGTGTCGAACACGCCGTCCCCAAGAGTGAATCCTCGATCCAGTGCCGAGAGATGCGGGTCACTCTCGAGAACGAGTCTGTCGTTTAGATAGATCAGCCGAGAAGTCACGAGGGTTCACCTCCGAGAGCCATGAGGATCGCTCGGGCCTTGTCCAGCGTTTCCTGGTACTCGTCCTCGGGAATAGAGTCGGCGACGATGGCCCCGCCCACCTGGAAGTAAGCCCTGCCCCCACTTGCGACCACCGTCCGGATGACTATACTGGTTTCCATGTTGCCGTTGAAGCCGATGAACCCGATGGAACCGCAGTAGACTCCTCGCTGTGTAGGCTCCAACTCATCGATGATTTCCATGGACCGGATCTTGGGACAGCCGGTGATGGAGCCCCCGGGGAAACACGCTTTCAGTAGAGACACCGCGTCGTGCTGACCGTCCAGTGTGCCCACCACAGCAGAGACCAGGTGATGCACGGTAGAGTAACTCTCCAAGGAACACAGCTCGGCAACCCCGACCGACCCCACCGAGCAAACCTTGCCGAGATCGTTTCGCAAGAGATCGACGATCATCACGTTTTCTGCCCGATCCTTGTCGCTGGTAAGGAGCTCCTCGGCCAATAGACGATCTTCCTCGGGAGTTTGCCCCCTGGGCCTCGTGCCCTTGATGGGTCGAGTTTCCACCTCTCGCCCCTCCTTCTTTAGAAACAGCTCCGGAGAAGCGCTGACCACGGAGAAATCCCCCAGGCCAAGGTAGGCCCCGGAGGGTACCGGGCTGATCTTCCGCAGGGATGAGTAGAGCTGCCAGGGACTCGTGGCCAAGGGCACCTGGAATCGCTGAGAAAGGTTGACCTGGTATATGTCACCCGCCGCGATATACTCCTTGGCCCTTCGTATGGCCGCCACGTATCCCTCTCTCGTGAAGTTGGACACCGGCGCCAGAGAGGCACAGGTTGTGGCTACCTGAGAGCCATTCGGAGGGATGCGCTCAACCCTGTGGGCTATCTCCTCCATGCGAGCCTCAGCTTGGGGATAGCCTCCAGGCAAAAGAGGAGCGACGATGAGCCAGCTGTTGCCCGAGGTATGGTCGTGGGCGAGGACCCAATCGTACAGCCCGACAACCATGTCGGGAATGCCGACGTCGTCGATGGCGGTTCGGGGAAGCCGCTCGGTGTGGTGGGCGAGATCGTAGCCAAAGTAACCGACGGCTCCTCCTTGAAACGGGGGAAGTCCCGGCGCGGTCCCCATGGGAAAAGCGGACAGGATCTGGCGAAGTTCCTCGAAGGGATCGCCTACCCGGGTCTCGGCATGTCCCGGCCCCTCGACCGTGATGATGCCGTTCTTGGACCGAATCACCAGGAACGGCTGGGCTGACATGTAAGAGAACCGTCCCAACCTGGGGTCGTGGAGGCTGCTGTCAAGGAAGATCGGATACGGATCCCCCAGGAACATAGGGAAGAGGAGATGGAATGGAACCGAAGTATCGAGTCGACGCCACAGCGGCAGCATGGGACTTCACCCTCGGCAAACCACCACCGCTGGGTACCCAAATCGAGCTGCTGGGCTGGACATACCGTGGCGGAAACTTGTGCAGGCGGAATTGTAGCAAAGCGCTGTTCCGGTGTCCAACCTACTGCATTCCCTCATCTAGAGGGTCAGCCTCGATCCTGATCTCCACCTCCCAGTGACGCTCTTGCTTTCGGCTCACAGTTGGGGTTGCCTCCCCTCCGAAGGACTTTCATCTCCAAGGCCGCGCCCATGCCGGGCGCACCACCACGAAAACGCCCGGGCGCGCGCACCCGGACCTTCAATTTGCCCCAAAGGCCGCCAAGCGACACTACCCTACGCGGGCTCATGTTCGGTTGCACACGATCTCGAGTCTGAGGTTTGCATCAGTAGTGGTAACGGCCCTGCAGGAAGTCTATCCGATCGTCGCTCACCAGGTATACGATGCGGTGTTCATCGGTGAGCCGGCGCGACCATGTGCCCGGGGCCAGGTACTTCAACATCTCCGGCTTGCCGGTGCCGTCGAAGGGATCCCGAACGATCGCCTCGATGAGATCGAAAGCGCGGAGCGCGAGCTTCCGATCCGTCTGAACCCAGTAACGCAGATCCTCCCTGAACTCCGGGTGGAAGACCGTCTCCCGCTCGCGCCGCGGGCATCCTCTACTTCCCGGTGTCAAGGCCCAACTCTCGCCGCAAGGCTTCGACAGACTCGGGCTTCCGTGTGCGTCTGACGGCGCGGTTCAGCGCCTCCAGCAATCGCGTTGCATTCTTGGGGGATCGCAGCAGGTAGGCGGTCTCCTGCAGACTGGCCAGCTCATCGGCAGCGATCATCGCCACCTCCGGCTCGCCGTGGCGGGTGATGATTACCGTCTCGCGGTCATCCCTTATCCGGTCACACACTCGAGCGAAATTCGCCCGGGCATCCGTGTAGCTCATTCGCATGGCCATGGTAGTTGCCTCCTTCTGCACACCGCAGCTGTACAGGGTTACTGTACAGCCCGTCTCAGACCATGTCAAGAGGCCGGGCATCGCCGTCGGACCGCCCGCGATCGGCGGTTCACTCGACGGTCTGGACTACCACAGGGGCCTCTCGGTGAGCGAGCACCAGGCCGGCAGTGACCAGGCCAAGCCCCAGCAAGAGCATCGTCGAGACCTGCTCGCCCAGGAAGAGCGCCCCCAATCCGGTCGCCGTGATGGGACTGAGCGCCAGGAACATGGTGACCCTCGTCGGCGAGGCGTGGTTCAGCGCCCACAGCCACAGGTAGTAGCCGACCCCGCTGTTGGCCCCGATGAAGAGAATTGCCAACCAGCCTTCCGGGGTGAAGTGGGGTAACGAACTGAAGAAGCCCTCGCCGGCAGCCAGCAGCGCCAGGAACCCCACCGAGGCCAGCATCGCTAGAGCACTCACCGATAGAGTCGGATACTTCCGCAGGTAGGGTCGGTAGAGGACACTGCACACGGCGCCGCTGAGAGCACTCGCGAACACGGCCACCTCGCCAATCCACTGGTCGCCTGCGCTTCCTCGCTGAACCGCTTTCTCCCCGAGCGCCAGAGCCACCCCAGCGATAGTCAGTAGAACCCCCAGAGACTTCACCCAGGTGAACTTTTCTAACCGCAATACCGCCGTGAGGATCATCGTCATCAGAGGCATTGTTGAGAAGATCAGCGCCGTGCGGGCCGATGGAATGAACTGCAGCGCGAAATTCATCAGCACGACCAGAATGCCGAACTGGGTGATCCCAAGCAGACTGATCGGCAGAAGATCGCTTCGCTCGAAACTGGGCCGCGCAGCCATCAGCGCGGGCGGTAGCAAGCAGCAGAACCCTATGAAGTAGCGCAGGAGAGCCAGGGAGGCGGGCCCGGCCTGGTCGATGACGGAGCGCGTCGCCACGATGGCCGAGCCGACCAGGATGCCCGTCGCGGCTGCCGCGACAATGGGCAGGACCTTTCTCACCGAGCCTCGCATTTTCACAATTTACAGCTCCAACTCCCAGGTCTCCCCCACCAGATCGTGGCCGAAGCTGTGGTGCGACTCTTCCTCGACCAGACGAAAGCCCGCGTTCTGGTAGATGTGCCGGGCCGCGAGAAGTATGCTGTTCGTCCACAAAATGATCTTCCGATAGCCCACGGAACGAGCGAAGAGAATGCACTCCTCCACCAGCCGGGTGCCAATCCCCAGGCCCCGGGCCTTGGGCTCAACCAGCAGCAGACGCAGTTTCGCGACCGCGTCAGACTGTTTGACCACAAACACCGACCCGACGATCTCACCATCCCTCTCGGCGATCCAGCAGCGCTCCCGCTTGGGATCGTACTGCTCGATGAACTCGGCGACGATGCCGGCGACCAGCGCCTCGAACTGCTCGTCCCACCCGTATTCCTGGGCATACAGCGCGCCGTGGCGGTAGACGACCCAGCCCATGTCACCGGACCGATGAGGCCGCAGCAAGTAGGGAACCTTGGGTTCGGGGCGCGCACCCAGCAGTCCCTCAACGGTATCCATCGCCTGCACCAGTCGCTCCTGCCCCTCCACGGACAGGTGGCTCAACATCGCACCGATCTCATCGTGCGAGCGAGCGTGGAGTGGAGCGAATACCTCCCGCCCATGTTCCGTCAGCCACAGGAGGTTCCGCCGGCCATCGACCTCGGACGGCCTGCTGTCGATCAGACCCCGCCGGGCGAAACCTCGCAGAATGCGGCTCAGATAGCCGGTATCCAGGCCCAGATCCTTGGCGAGTTCGGTCGCCGTGGGCCGTTCTCGATGAGCAAGCTCGAACAGTACCCGCACCTCCGTAAGGGAGAAAGGGCTCTTCAGATAGCCCTCCTGCAGCACGCCGATCTGCTGAGTGTAGAACCGATTGAAGCGCCGCACCGCAGCGATACGCAGGTCGAGATCGGTGTCGTCCATCGATGCCTCCCGCGGGATCATCTTGCCAGATAGATGCCAATATCAACTATTTTGTTGCCATTGTCAAGTATTTCCTTGAGGCGATCCTCCCGCTCGCGATCCCGCGCCACGTAGGAGCCGGCTCCTGCCGGCGACCCGGATCGCGAGCAGGAGCTCGCTCCTACGGTGTTCCGGGTGGCCGCTTTGGCAGAGGGGGTCGGGTATGTCCTATGCAAGGCTCTCACATGGTTGAAGTCCGTCCACGCCAACCCTGGAGAAGCTATCGGTGCTGCTCTACGACACCATGACGCGCCGCAAAGAGCCATTCGTTCCGGGAGGCGAGCCGGTCACGCTGTACGTCTGCGGGATCACGCCCTACGATACCACCCATCTCGGACACGCCTTCACCTATGTCTTCTACGATGTCCTGGTTCGCTACCTCCGCTACCTCGGCCACAGCACACGATACGTCCAGAACGTCACAGACGTGGACGACGACATTCTTCGAAAGGCTCGGGAGCTCAAGATGCCCCGGGATCGGCTGGCGATTGAGCAGACCCAGCGCTATCAGGAGGACATGACGGCCCTGAACGTCCTTTCGCCGGACATATTCCCCAAGGCCACCGACCACATAGCCAAGGCAGTGGAGATCACGAGGGCATTACTGCAAAAGGGATACGCCTACCGTGCCGGCGGAAACGTGTACTTTCAGGTGCGCCGTGACCCCTCCTACGGCAGACTGAGCCACCTGGCCAGGGCCGAGATGCTACCCATAGCCAACGAGCGAGGTAACGACCCCAACGATCCTCTGAAGAGAGACCCGCTGGATTTCCCTCTGTGGCAGCACTCCGGCCCCGGGGAACCTCGTTGGGACAGCCCTTGGGGTATGGGGAGGCCGGGTTGGCACATAGAATGTAGCGCCATGGCTATGCGCCACCTTGGTGAGACCATAGACATCCACGGCGGCGGCTACGACTTGGTCTTCCCTCACCACGATAGCGAGATCGTCCAATCCGAGAATTTCAGCGGCCGCCATCCCTTCGTCCGCTACTGGGTCCACACCTCTATGGTCTACTTCCAGGGTGAGAAGATGAGCAAGTCGCGGGGAAATCTGGTAATGGTTCGCGACCTGTTGGATCTCCACAACACCGACACCATTCGGCTGCTGCTGCTAAGCCACCACCACACCGAACCCTGGGAGTATGACCAGGCAGACCTGCAAAGCATGAGCAGGATGTCGAGCCTGATGCTGGATGCAGCCAAGGGGGAGAGGGTGAAACTGCCCCTGCATCCTCGTGAACTTGAGGAGGGGGCTGCTTTCCTCGATGCCATGGACGACGACCTGGATACCCCGTCGGCTGTCCTGGTGTTGAAGGATCTGGCCGAAAGGATCGTGCGGGGCCAGGGGCGAGGGCCTTCGGCACCTCAGGCACGAGAGCTCCTCGTGCAGATGGGAAGGGTCCTGGGGCTGCGAATGGTCTAGGCCAATCGTGCCTTGTGCCCCTAGCCTCCGCCTTATCCGATCAATTCCTTCGCGCGATTGAACCCTATCCGCACAGCCTCACTTACCACCCGCCAGTCTTCGTAACCCGGGTGTGGATAGCTGTCCTCCCAGCGCTGCTGAAGCACTCCCCTAACGTCATCCCACTCCGCACCATCGAACTCAGGGTTGAACGCCTGATCCCAGCCGAAGTGCACGTCGTCCTGGATCTCCTCCCAGGGATGGCTGTGGCTGAGAGGGGTTGTGTTCCACTCCCGCTCCAGTTCGCGGGAAACGTAGGACCATTCCTGTTGAGTCATCGGTTTCCAGCACCTTTTCAAAAGGGATTCAGCTGCTGGGCGAGGAATCCCTCGCCGTCCGCCGTTGCCGGCATCCTGCTGGCTTCGGCTCAATCGAGCTGGCAAGAGCCATGCCCGGCAACTGCTATAATTCTGGTTAGGTCGTGTCGAGAGAGGCCGGCATCAGGTCTGGAGCGGTCTGTCCACCAAGCAACTTTCCCTGGCTGGAGTTCACTTCGGCGATGGGGAGAAGTAGACATCGACTAGGGAAAGCTGCTCAGGCCCGTCATACGTCGTCAGGAGTGTGTCTTGCCCGCAAAACCCACCGAGGAGTTCCTCGCCAGCCTGCCATTCCGGCTGGATCCCTTCCAGTCCCAGGCGATCCAGGCCCTCGACGAGGGCCGTTCCGTGCTGGTAGCCGCCCCCACGGGTACCGGCAAGACGGTCATTGCCGAGTTCGCCGTCCACATGGCCTTGTCGCGAGGGCTACGAGCGCTGTACACCACCCCCATCAAGGCACTGTCTAACCAGAAGTTCCGCGACTTCCGCTCGCGCTACGGCAACAGGGTTGGCCTGATGACCGGCGACCTGGTCGAGAACCCATCGGGACGGCTGCTCGTGATGACCACCGAGGTGGCCAGAAACATGCTGCTCCAGGACCCAGCTCTCTTCCAGGACGTCGGCTGCCTGGTCTTCGACGAGGTCCACTACCTTGCCGACCCGGAGCGGGGCACGGCATGGGAGGAGAGCATCCTGCTCGTGCCCTCTTACGTGCCGCTCGTCTGCCTGTCGGCCACCGTGGCCAATGCCGGCGAGATAGGCGACTGGATTCGCACCACCGGAAGACAGGTGGAACTGGTCGAATCGGACCATCGAGTGGTGCCGCTCAAACATCGCTACTACCTGGATGGGGTTCTCTACCCCATCCTGAATGGCAAGGGAGCCCAGCTACCCTCCTTGCCCCACCCCGAGGGCGAACGAAACGGCACCGGTAAGCTCACTCCAGTCAACTCAAGGACCGACCGCAGGGCCGAACACTCCGGCACCAGCACTCAGCACTCGGCCTCCAGCGGAGGGAGGAGCGTCTCACAACCCAGGGCCGCTGCGGAGCTGCCTCCCGAGCCCCCGGAAGTGGTTCGAGCCCTGGCTAGGGCCGATCTCTTGCCCGCCATCTACTTTATGTTCAGCCGCCGTGCTGTCGAGGAGGCCGCCGACAGCTGCCGTCGTCTGAACCTGCTGCCTTACAGCCAGACTGCCGAAGTTCGCCGCCTGACTCAGGAAAAGCTGCGCGATCTGCCAAATGAGGACCG
>DAHXJB010000412.1:0-2197 GCA_027372455.1 Chloroflexota bacterium
CCGAACTCGTCAACCTTAATCCCGGACAGCCGCGCCACCACGAAGTGGCCGAGTTAGTGCACCAACAGGAGCACGCTGAGCACAGGAATTACCGCCAGTTGGGTCCAAGTCATGAACTAGTTCCTTCTTTTGCTGTGGGCCAACGTTGCGCATTCCTGTCTGGCCCACTCGTCCAGGTGGAGGATATCCTCAACATTCTCCAATTCCGCCGGCTGGTGCCGCCCAAGAACCTCCTCCACTAGGATCGGAATGGTCCCGAAGCCGATCTTCCCTTCAAGGAAGAGGTTCACTGCTACCTCGTTTGCGGCACTGAGAACCGCCGGGTAGCTTTGCCCCTTTCTGGCAGCATCCAACGCCAGCCTGAGACAAGGATACCTCTCCAGATTGATTTCATCAAAGGTTAGGGTGCCGATGCGTGCGAGGTCCAGTTGCTGTGTCTTCCCCTCCAGCCGCTCAGGGTAGCCGAGCGCGTACTGGATGGGGACCCGCATGTCTGGTACCCCCAATTGGGCCTTCACCGTACCGTCAATGAACTCCACCATGGAGTGCACTATGCTCTCCCGATGGAGTACCAACTTCACTCTATCCAGCGGCAGCCCGAACAGCCAGTAGGCCTCGATCACCTCGAGCCCTTTGTTCATCAGGGTGGCCGAGTCCACCGTTACCTTCGGGCCCATCTGCCAGGTGGGATGGGCGAGAACCTGAGCAGGTGATACTCTGTCCAACTCACTCGCTGGCAAGTCCCTCAGGGCTCCTCCCGAGGCAGTAAGAATGAGCGATCGAACGGTCGATCTCCATTCCGGCAACTCCCCCTCGCCCCGCAGACACTGCCAGATAGCACTATGCTCACTATCCACAGGCAGGATTCGGGCCCCGCTCCGGCGAGCCTGGTCGGTGACCAGCTTGCCAGCCATCACCAGCGATTCCTTGTTTGCCAGAGCCACGTTCTTCCCTTGAGTGACCGCGGCCAATGTTGGCACTACTCCGGCCCCACCGGCTGTAGCTACCACCACCACGTCCGCACCGGTCAAGGTGGCTACTCGGGTCACTCCTTCGGTGCCGCGCAGTATCCCCGCCGGCAACTCTTCGGCCTCGGTGACGTTGCCGACTGCCGCCAGGCTTGGTTGGAACTCCGCCACCAAGGACCGAAAGGTCTCGCTGTAACGGCCGCCAGCCAAGCCGGCAACCTCGAACCGATCGGGGAACCATCGGATCACATCAAGAGTCTGGCGCCCAATCGAGCCTGTGCATCCCAGCACTGCCACCCTGCGCCGCCGTCGATTCATGCTCATGGCAACGACCCCATCCACAATGCCCAATAGTAGGCCAGGACTCCAACGAATAGGAGGCTGTCCATTCGATCCAGCAGCCCCCCGTGGCCGGGTATGAGGCTGCTGGCGTCCTTCGCTTGAAGCTGTCGCTTGATGAGCGATTCTGCCAGGTCGCCCACCTCCGCCACCACCGAGCCCACTAGACCGAAAGCCGCCAGGGGAGCGGTGGGCCAACCGAAAGCCCAGGCGAGCAGAACGCTTGCGCCCACCCCCGCGACAACACCACCAACGGCCCCCTCCTGAGTCTTTCGTGGGCTCACGGCGGAAAAGAACTTCCGGCGGCCCATACTCGTTCCCACAAGGTACGCCCCTACATCGGTGGCCCAGGTGACGGCGGCGACTAGATATATCCAGAATGCGCCAGACGGAAGCAGCCGCAACGCGATCATGAAGGAGGCTAGGAAGCCGACGTAGAGGGGTGGGACCCAGCTGACGGCCCAGTCCTGGATTCTCAGGTCCAAGCGCTGGAGGACCACCAGGTAGGCGAGGGACAATGTCAGGGCCAGGGCGAGTGCTGCTGGAGCGATCTTCCCGGGCAGAAGGTACGGGTCGAGAAGGAAGGCAAGCGCTAGGGCCAGCCCCACGGGCCACAGAGGAGAGTACCCCGCCCGCCGTAGGAGGCCGTAGAACTCCCAGGTCGCAACCATGGTGGCGATGGCCACCAGTCCGAGAAACCAGGGTCCTCCCAGCGCGGCTGCGGCCATGACCAGCGGCACCAGCACGGCGGCACTCAATACCCGCTGAAGGAGCACGTCAGCCTCCACCCATCCTGTTCAAAAGGGCGGGTCTGAGACCCGCCCCAAGGCCGCGGCGATTCGCTGCTGCTAGTGCGGCGACACAATGGTTCTGACCAGTGTCATCCTGAG
>DAHXJB010000416.1:0-12885 GCA_027372455.1 Chloroflexota bacterium
AAATATGTCCAAGCACCCGAAGTAACCGTCCCGAAGCTGGCAAGCGCAGGGGGATGTGGCGCTCGGCATCGCCCCCGGGCTGAAGGGTGCATCCGGCAAGTTCACCGCACCTTTGCCCGCCGCTAAAGCAGCGGGCTGAGAGGCTGTAGGAGCGAGCTCCTGCTCGCGATCCGAGTCGCCGGCTGCGTCTTTTCAGCCCGAGGCTTGTAGTAACGACTTTAGTCGTTCGTCCTGTTGCGGCGAGGGGACGAAGGACTGAAGTCCTTACTACTGGGTCCTTCTCCTGCTGGACCGGACCTATTAGCAAATTGCGTCAAACTTGGCGGACGCACCACTGAGTGGACCGTACAAGGCCCCACGACTGCCATAAAGCTTGTGCCCGACGGCCACAAAATGGGACGTTGGTATGTCCCTTGCCTTCCCGCCAACCTCAACGATCAGCTAATGAAGATCTCGACCAGAAAGCCAGGAGCGCATATCTTTGGTCCAATCGGAACCCCTATACGCCGGACTGCCTGACCTCAAGGTCAGTCCATCTCAAGGCTTGAGCTCGGCTGAGGCTACGGCTCGCTTCTCCCGCTACGGTCCTAACGTCCTCACACCAGAGCAGAAGCGCTCCCTCTGGCGAGAGTTGCTGCAGCCGCTGAGGGACCCGATGGTGATCATACTGCTGGTGGCAGGAGGCATCTTCATTGGCCTGGGGGAGACCACAGACGGCGTCACTATGATGTTAGCAACTATCCCCCTGATCGTAGTGGACTTGGTCCTGGAGGTGCGAGCCGAGAGAACGTTGGATCGGCTGCGTCAGATGGCAGCGCCTCGAGCCCTCGTGCGGCGAGACGGCAAGGAAAAGGTGATCCCCGGCGCGGAGGTCGTGCCAGGCGATGTGGTCCTGCTGACAGAGGGCGAGATCGTGCCTGCCGACGGGGTGGTCGAATCGGAGTCCAATTTCCAGGTCGACGAGTCGGCCCTCACTGGCGAGTCACTTCCCGTGAGCAAGAAGGGGGTAGGCTGGCCAGCTCCAGGCTCGATCGAGGATCGCGATGCCAAGGTGTTTGCCGGAACCACGGTGCTGGCGGGCCGGTCCACCATCGTTGTGACCGCGACCGGCGCGAGAACGGAGTTTGGCAGCATCGGGGCACTCGTTGCGCGGACTCATCCACAGCCGACGCCGTTCGAGCTGTCGGTGCAGGGGCTCGTCCGAACCCTATCGGTATTGGCGATAGTCCTCTCACTGGCTCTGGCGGGAATCGTCTATCTGCGGGGAGGAGGTTGGGTTGAGGCGCTGCTGGCAGGGGTGGGCCTCGCCATCGCGGCCATCCCGGAGGAGTTCCCAATCGTCTTCGTCATCTACCTGACGGTGGGGGCGTGGCGGATGGCCCGTCGCAGCGCGCTGGTTCGGCGTCTGGCCGGAGTCGAGACGCTGGGTAGCACAACAGTCATCTGCACCGACAAGACGGGCACCCTCACCCAGGGACGGCTTGCCATCAGAGCACTTCAAGCCGAGGACCGGCTCAGCATCGGGGACCGACCCGCGATCACGCCGGCCATGGGGCGGCTGCTGGAAGATGCCCTTCTGGCCTCGGAGCCCAACCCCTTCGATCCACTCGACCAGACTGTCGCCGCCTTCGCCAAGGACTCGCGCGTCAACCCTTCTACAGTCTACGCCCACTGGAGCATGGCTCAGGATTATCCCTTCGATCCCGTGCGCAAGTACGTCACCCACATTTGGCGTTCCCCTCGCGGGGAACTGCGACTTTGCTCCAAGGGATCGATCGAGGGGATACTGGAAATCGCGATTCTCTCAGAGCAGCAGAAGGAGTCCGCACTCGAAGCCAATCAACAATTGACCGGCATGGGTATGCGGGTCATCGCTGTGGCCGAGAAGGAGCTGCATCAGTTGGCAGTGGAGCGCTGGGCCAACGAATCCGGTATGCGATTGGTGGGCTTGATCGGATTCGCCGACCCCATCCGCGAAGGAGTCAGAGAGGCTGTTGCCCAATGCCAAACGGCAGGGGTGCGCGTGATCATGATCACGGGTGACCATCCTTTGACGGCGCACGCGATCGCGGAAGCCACCGGCCTGCGTCACGACGACCAGGAGATCATGACTGGAGCAGAGTTGGAGCAACTGGACGATCAGGGACTGCAGCAGGCACTGGCGGACGTATCCATCTTCGCCAGGGTGCAGCCGGCCCAAAAGTACCGCATTGTGGAGGGACTCAAAGCGCGCAATGAAATCGTGGCGATGACCGGCGATGGGATAAACGACGCGCCGGCCCTTCGGGTTGCCGACATCGGAGTCGCCATGGGCCGCAGAGGCACCCAGGTGGCTCGAGAAGCAGCCACCATGGTCTTGATGGACGATAATTTCGGCACCATTGTCGAAGCTGTAAAGGAGGGCCGTCGGGTCTTCGACAGTCTGCAACGGGCGTTCATCTATCTGATTATCTTCCACTTCCCGCTCGTCCTTGCAGCGCTGTTGATCCCGCTAATAGGCGCGCCCCTGCTGCTCTTCCCCACCACGTTGGTGTGGCTGGAAGTAATTGTCCACCCAACGGCGGCACTGGTGTTCGCTGGCGATCCGCCCGGTCCAGACCTGATGGACCGCGCACCACGAGACCCTAAGGAGCCGTTCTTCCCTCGGCGGGCTGTGCGCTGGATGGTCATTCAGGGCATCGCGATGGTTCTGGGAGTGATAGCCATCTACCTTGGCCTGCTTTGGAGCGGCACACCCGTGGATCAGGCGCGCGGAGCGGGGATCGCCACCATGGTGATAGGACAGACCCTGATGGTGCTGCAGACTCGCTCCACCAAGCAGGCCTTCTGGCGTCTGAGCTTCCTAGACAACAAAGTCCTGATGCCAACACTCCTGGCAACCCTGGCAAGCGTCTGGCTCTTCCTCTATCTGCCCCCCCTCGCCGTGGCAGCCCAGCTAGCCCCCATAACGCCATATCAGTGGGCAGCCGCGGCCGCAGCCGCGATCGTTACGACTCTCGCATTCGAGCCTCTGAAGCTCATGGATTAGACGATCAGCGATTCCTTCTCACGAAACTGCCAAAGCCACCGCCGACCCTGGCCCAGACTGGTTGAGCGGCCTCTCGCCCTCTCTGATGCAGGCTGGCTTCCTCAGCCGGTACGCGCACCGCCTCCATGAGCTGGTCGAGCACTCCGGCGTGCCGCGCACGATCCACCACCTCACGAGTGACGGCATCCCCCTGAGCCACTACCACATCCCCATCCGGGGTCTGGACCGTCCTGCCGGCCATTCGTCCCACCGCCACCCGGGCGTACTGATCAGCTAGGCTCGCTGACAGGGCGGCCGCAGCCGCCTCGCCGGCCGCCTGCACCAGATCGTTCAGCTTGCCGGCCGCCTTCGCCTTCTCCACAGTGTCCTGAGTTATGGGCTCACCCTCGTAGCAAATCACCCCGCCGGCATCCTCGTTGGCGACCACCCTGGTGGCTCGCATGCCGGCCACTAGATCCTCCTGCTTGGCCACCAGCTCCGTGGCCACCCTTTCGATCTCCACGGGGCCCAGCTCGATCTGTTCGCTCGGCGGCACCTCCACTACCAGGGGCGGGCCTGCTTCAAGCTGGGCCCGACGGTCCATCACGGCCGACTCGGCAACGATCATGAATTCCGGACCCACCGCTAGGGGCACCGTGGCTGAAAGGGAAACTCTACCGGACATGGCATCCCGGAGATGCCCTGCCGATATCTCGTAGCGCTCGATTGTTCCGGATCGCTCATCCAGCACCACATCCGACACCGTGCCCACCGTCCGCCCGCTCTCGGTCAGCACCCTAAGCCCCTGCAGATGCGAAGGACCGGAAAAGAGCCTTTTGGCGCTGGGCTGCTCAGAGATCGGAGTCACGGCCGCCTCTTGCTCGACCATAACCGCGTGAGGGCCTATCCTTCGCACCGTCCGAAATGGGACCTGCTTGGATGGTTTCTGCTGGTTCCCCTCAGCCAACAGAAGCATCGTGATTGTCCCGCGGCCCGGATCGATCAGCAGGTCACGGATCGTCCCAACCAGCACCGCTTGAGACAGGGAGACAACCGGCAGACCAACTAGGTCTTTGCCCTTCCTCATCCCGTCCACCTCCGCCTGACATGGCTGTGGGGGCGAGTTTGAGACCCGCCCCCACCAGAGGGTCCTCAACCTTACCGATGGAACAGGAGGGTGAAGATCTCCCCCCCGTCACGGCATAGCGGAGCGGTTGCACAGGCTGTGCCATTACTTGCCTATGCAGAAGTTGGAGAATATGGTCTCCAGCAGATCCTCGGTGGAGGTTTCGCCGGTGATCTCCCCCAAAGCGTCCATCGCGAATCGAAGATCCGAGGCTGTGCAATCAGCCGGCAAGCCAGCTAGAAAACCGGTAAGGGCATCCCTCAGATGTGATTCCACCCGAAGAAGTATCCCCTTGTGGCGAGGATTGGAGACCAGCAACTCCTCACTCTGAACAGCACGACCGGAAAGAACGAAACTCAAGATGGCATTCTCAAGAGACTCGAATCCGGTCCCTGCCACGGTCGAGGTCTCCACTACTGGCGATCCCGCGACCAGCAATTCCAACTCCTCGGGTCTCACAGCCCTGGGCAGATCCGCTTTGTTGGCCACCACCACAGTTGTCCTGCCCGCCAGCGTCGTCGCTATCTCCCGATCCCCCTGTTCCAGCGGCGCGGAACGATCGACCGCCATCAGGCAGATGTCGGCCTCCTCAATGGCTCGGCGGCTGCGCTCGACTCCCAGTCGCTCCACCAGCTCGTCGGATTCCACAATCCCGGCGGTGTCCACCAGGCACACAGGAACCCCGGAAAGACTGACTGTCTCTTCCAAGGTATCCCTGGTGGTACCCGCGACCGATGTGACGATAGCGCGATCGGCCCGGAGAAGGGCATTCAGCAGCGAGGACTTCCCCACATTGGGCCGCCCGACGATCGCCACTCGCACACCCTGTCGGTAGACGATCCCCTGATCGGCCGTGGCAAGCAGCCGTTGCACCGAATCCAGACAGCGCACCAGTGGACCCTCCACATCCTCCTCCGGGATGTCGTCCTCAGAGAAGTCTATCGTGGCCTCCAGGTAGGCCAGCAATCGCACCATTTCCGCCCTAACAGCGCGAACCTGATGAGAAAGTTGGCCGCTGAGCCCCTTGAGCGACAGCGACAACCCACGATCGGTCTTGGATCGAATCACGTCCGCGACGGCCTCGGCTTGAGCCAGGTCGATCCGACCGTTCAGGTACGCTCGCAGGGTGAACTCGCCCGGCATGGCCAACCGTGCGCCGCTTTGAAGCGTTGCCAGAAGCACTCGCTGTAGTGGCATGGGCCCCCCGTGGCAGTGGATCTCGACGACGTCCTCACGAGTGTACGATCGAGGCGCCAGCATGCAGAAGGCAAGCACTTCGTCGATGAGAGCATCTGTAGATGGGTCCACGGCATGGCCATAGTAAACGTGGTGGGACTCGAACCGGTAAGAGGTCGACCCCGCGGTCGAAGCTTCCTCCGCTCGTCGGCCTTGAATGGGGCCGTTTTTCCTGGCTGGCCGGAAGACGCGCCGCAAGATGAGAAGGGCATCGCGACCGCTCAGACGAACGATCCCGATGCCCGCCTCCCCAGCAGAGGTGGCGATAGCAGCGATGGTGTCCTCGTACATACCCTGATTCTAACAGCAAGCAGGGCAGCTCAGTAAGCCGGATGCCGGTCCCCGCGACCCATCAAGCCACCACCGTGAGTACAGAGAGGCAAACCTCTGCTCTCAGTCGGTGAAGTCACACACATAGTAGGTCTTCCCGTTCTGCCCGGTGTACACGCCAATGCCCACTTTGTGTAGAGAGCCATTCAGGATGTTCTCCTTGTGGCCGTCGTCGGGAGGGGTCTCGGCCATCATCGTGTTGTGGTTGTTGCGCACCGAGTCGGTTGGGCTACCAAAACCTACTCCGTACCCGATGTTCTCCGCGGCCATCCGGTAGCTGATGCCTCCGGCTGTCATCAGATCGAATGGGCTCTTCCCTTCCGGCGTGATGTGGCTGAAGTAGTTGCGCGCGGACATGTCCTGAGCACGCGCTCGGGCCAACTGGTGCAGCGCTTCGTCCATCATCAGGGGGGGCACTCCGTTCTGCTGCCTACTCTGGTTCACCATATCCAGGGCAGCCTGCTCCGCTCCGGCATCGAAGCCGGCCCCCTGAAGGGGATGCTGCATCAGGCCAACGCTCTGGACCGATGACTCCCACGAAAACCGCTGATCGTTTGGCCTGTCCTGGATCCCATAGGGTCCGTTGATCCAGGTATGGGACCCGTTCGTGAAGGCCGTCCAGTTCTCAGCCTTGCGCCAGACCATCAACCCATTGCTGGTTTGTTGCAGCCCATCCCCGTTGATCGGATTGTAATGCTCATCCTCCAGCGGTTGTCCGACGATGGTAGGTATCCGATCAGCCAGCAACTTGAAGCCCATCACGAACTGCGGACTCGCCTCAGCGTGAGGGGTCCTTGCAAACACGAGCATGGCGACTAGGGCGATTGCGAGGCATGGGAGCACACGTCTCATGATCAACATCTCTCCTGTAGAACTCGTTACTTACTCGAACTGCTCGTTGCGGTCGGGGGTGCGTCGCACCCGCCTCGCCGCCTATCGCACATCTCGCGCCGAGTTCTCATCTCGGACAGCCAGTTCACCCACCCTCACAGGAAGTTATTCTTTTTCAGGCCCATAGAGGAAATGAAAGTAGCTGGCAAAGGTGCGGGGAAATCGTACGGATGCACTAACGAGGCAGGGCCAAGAATGTTACATCGCGACGGCGGTTGCGAGCCCGAATCGAGGCGCCATATAATCTCGCCAGTTGCCCCGGCTTCATTCCACTATGGGAGGACTCAATGACGAGGTCAAGCTGATGATCCAGAAAGTTCTGGCTCTTCAGCCCTCACGGCTCAGTCCTTGATGCCTTTGGGGTGGGGCCGAACTTCGTCCTTGCCCCACAGCTGGTCTATCAGTTGATCGATCCCGACGCCCTGAGCATCTCGCCAGTCTGGCCATAACTCCCGCAACGGCAGCAGGACAAAGAGTCTCTCCCTCATCCTGGGATGGGGAACGGTTAGCTGCTCGGAGGACATCTCAACCCCTTCGTACAGAAGGATGTCCACATCGATCTCGCGGGGTCCCCAACGGTAGGAGGGGGTCCTGCCAACAGAGCGCTCCACCCACTTTGCGGCGGCCAGCAGTTCGTCGGGACTCAGCGTGGTCGATATCTCCACCACGCTGTTCAGAAACCAGGGCTGTTCACGCACCCCTACCGGCTCGGTCTCGTACACCCCTGCAACCCTCAAGAGGGAGACCCCCGACAGGGAAGAAAGCAGATCCACAGCCTCTCGCAGATTGCCCAGGCGGTCCCCGACGTTAGAGCCCAGAGCCAGATAGGCCTTCCGAGCGGTCATTCCTAGTGGCCCGTCACAATGGCCATGAACTCGGCCCTTGTGGCCGGCCTTGTGCGGAAGATACCCCGGCTGGCCGATGTGACCACCTTGCTCCCCGGCTTCTTGATCCCCCGCATGGTCATGCATAGGTGCTCGGCCTCCATTACAACGCCGACGCCGTGGGGCTTGACCACCTCCATAATGGCGTCCGCGATCTGGCTGGTAAGCCGCTCCTGCACCTGCGGGCGGCGAGCAAACAGCTCCACAGCCCTGGCCAGCTTGCTGATGCCGACCACACGTCCCTTGGGAATATACCCAACATGAGCAATACCGTGGAAGGGCAGCAGATGGTGCTCGCACATGGAAAAGAAGGGAATGTCGCGCACGATCACCATTTCCTCATGGCCCTCTTCGAAACCCACCGACAGGATGTCGCGGGGATCCTGGTCCACGCCTGCAAAGACTTCTCGGTACATCTCGGCGATCCGTCTGGGCGTACCCTCCAGCCCTTCTCGAGCCGGGTTCTCACCTATCGCCAGCAGCAACTCGCGAACCGCCCGCTCCACAGCGCCGTTGTCAACCACTTCGTATTCACCCCATTCGTAACGCGATGCCAACTTCGGTCTCAGGCACGACCACACCGGTAACCAAAGCAGCGGCCCGTCGGGGCCGCTGCTGACGTGGGCCTCTGTTATCTGTCCCGAGAATCGCGCCTAACTAGATTCTATGACACGAGAGAGGTCAGCGCAACTCGGGTGTGGCGCGGGCCTGCCTACCGCCCCCCGGTCTTCTTTCATCAGACGTTACCCAGAACGAGGTTGTCAATCAGCCGGGTCTTCCCAACTCGAGCCGCCAGGGCAACCATCGCTGGGTCTTCGATGCGGTCCAACTCCTCCAGCGACTGCGGATCGCAGACCGTCACATAATCTGTCTTGACCCCCGGCTCTGCTTCCAGCATGGCTCTCATGGCTGAGCGGATCTCCCGAGCGTTTCGCTCGCCCTTTTCGTACATCTCTCTGGCGAGAAACAGCGATCTGGACAGCACCAGGGCGCTCTGCCTCTCCTCGGCGTTCAGATAGACGTTCCTGCTGCTGAGGGCAAGGCCATCGGGCTCTCGAACGGTGGGGACCACAACGATGTGGTGGCGGAAGTTGAGGTCGCGAGCCATCCTGCGGATCACCACAGCCTGCTGAGCATCCTTCTGGCCGAAATAGGCCCTGTCGGCCGGGATGATGTTGAACAGCTTCGCCACTACCGTCGCCACGCCCTTGAAATGGGACGGGCGAAAGGCCCCCTCAAGCTTGTCCGACAGCCCCTCCACCGTAACGTGGCTGCTGAACCCATCCGGATACATTTCCGATGCATCCGGCACGAAGACGAAATCGACGCCGGCCTTGCGTAGAAGACCCAGATCCCGCTTCACATCGCGCGGATAGCGGGCAAGATCCTCCTCGGGACCGAACTGGGTAGGATTCACGAAGAGCGTCACCACCACCACGTCGTTCTCTCGCCTGGCTCTGTCCACAAGTGCCATGTGGCCGGCGTGAAGGTAGCCCATCGTGGGGACAAGACCCACGCTTCCCTGAATATCGGACAGCGCGCGCTGCATTTCGGCTACCGTCGCTATCTGTCTCATGCTGACTATTCCATCTCCACCCAAAGGATCAGAGCGAGTCTCTATGCGAACTCGCCCGACGGCCCATCTTGTGACTTCCTTCTCAATCCTTCTCTTTCAGCAGTCGCACCACCTCATCCAGCAGCCGGTGGGCCACTTGCAGCTTCGGGGCCAGCGGCACTTCGATCTGCCGCCCGGCCCTGTCCAGCAGAACCACCTCGTTCTGGTCGCTGCCAAACACCCCACCGGCGGCGTCGGTGCGGTTGGCCACAATCAGATCGAGCCTCTTCCGAGTCAGCTTCTCCTGGGCACCGGCCAGCAACTCGTCGCTCTCCACCGCGAAGCCCACCCGCAGCGGCAGCTTCACGCCATCAGGAGGATTGGCCGTCTCCATCAGGATGTCCGGATTGGGGACAAGGCTGAGAAGCATGCCCTGGTCCCCTCGCTTCACTTTGTGGGCAGCCACCTGCTCGACCCTGTAGTCCGCTACCGCCGCAGCCATGATCAGGACGTCGGTGTGCCTCAACTTCGCCATCACGGCATCGCGCATCTCGATCGCGGTGCTAACCGGAACGAACTCCAAGGCAGTGGGCGGCCTGAGGCAGGTGGGCGCCGAGATCAGCGACACTCTGGCCCCACGATCCAGCGCCGCCTCCGCGATGGCATAACCCATCTTCCCGGAGGAGCGGTTGGTGATCATCCTGACGGGATCGATAGGCTCCTCCGTACCGCCAGCCGTGACCAGCACCTTCACACCCGCCAGGTCGCCGTCGCGCCCAAGGATCCATCGGATCCGCCCCATGATCTCGTCAAGGTCGGCCAACCTTCCTCGGCCGACCAAACCAGACGCCAGTCGACCAGTCTCTGGATCCACAACCACCACTCCGCGTTGGCGCAAGCGAGCGACATTCTCCTGCGTCGCGGGGTTCTCATACATCTCGGCGTCCATGGCCGGTGCCACCAGAATGGGGCATCTGGCGGCCAACAGGGTGGTCGAGAGCAGGTCATCGGCCATGCCCATCGCCATCTTAGCCAGGGTATTGGCCGTCGCCGGAGCAACCACAATCAGGTCGGAACTCACCCCAAGGGACACATGAGTGATGTCCGGCTGGTCCAACAGCCGGAACATATCCAGATGGACGGTGCGCTGTGTAAGACTCTGAAAGGTCAGAGGGGCCACCAGTTTGGTGGCAGCCTCGGTCATTATCACGTCCACCTGTGCCCCGGCCTGAGTCAGGGTACTGGCTAGTACCGCGGCCTTGTACGCAGCGATACTACCTGTAACGCCCAGGACTATCTTCTTCCCTTCCAGCATGGGTCCAGACTCCTACCAAATGTGGACTAGCGGCAAAGCAATGAGGAACTGAGAAATGGCTCCTTGTCCCGTTAGGACTAGGCTCGAGGGCGGTTCAGGTCGTACATCAACTGCAGCCCTCTGAGGGTGAGATTCTTGTCGGCTACCTGGATCAACGGGACCTCCGCGGCGATCACCCCACACAACCCTCCGGTAGCGATAACGCGAGGCTCGCCGCCAAGCTCGGTGCTGATCCGGCGAACCATTCCCTCCACCATGGCCGCATGACCAAGAATAATGCCGGATTGCATGGCGCTCAAGGTGTCCCTGCCAATGGCATGCTGGGGACGAACCAAGTCTACCCGAGGCAACCTGGCGGTGTACCTGGACATGGCCTCCACCGAGGTGAGGATACCTGGAGCGATGGCTCCCCCAAGGTATTCCCCTGAGGCCGAGACTGCGTCGAAGGTGGTGGTGGTGCCAAGGTCGATGACCACGGCAGGGCCTCCATACAATCGATAGGCCGCCAGTCCGTTCACGACCCTGTCGGCACCAACCTCCTTGGGATTGTCGATCGCGATCCGCACCCCGGTGTCGATGCCAGGCCCGACTACAAGCGCACCGACCTTCATATACTTCTCGAGCATTTCCAGCAGGTTGGCGGTGACCTTGGGGACCACGCTCGCGATTATCGCATCATCAAGGCCGGCCATTGTCAACTGATGGTAGCCCAGAAGGTTGGAAAGAAGAACGGCGTACTCATCGGGCATGGTGTCGCCGCTGGTCGATATCCGCCAGTCGGCGACCAACTGCTCGCCCCGGAAGACCCCCAACACGATATTCGTGTTTCCTACGTCGATGGCTAACAACAAAGGGGAAGGCTCCTCCCGGCGCATCTTCGCGTCCTCCACACGGGACATCATTGTCCTTCTTTTGTTCAGTATAGCACAGCCCCTGGACCCCACCAGAGGTCGCCGAGGCCATCCGCAGGGTTGCCTCTCGACCTGCAAACCCACGACCAACACAATCAATCCAGGCTGCGGTCTCTTAGTTCTTACTATTGCATTTTACACAGATTTAACTCTGGCCAAACATTCCATTAGCACTGCGGCTACAGACTAACCAGGAGCAATCCGTCCTCCAGATATCCGAGGCCCATGATAGCGGTGCCGGCTCGAGAACGGTTGCGAGAGGCGCAGCTTCTCTCCTCAAGGATCCTTCAGGAGGACATTAGAGAAAGATGAAGGTCATTCTTCCAATTGGCAGGCGAGTCCGATTGCCGGAGATTCGGGCACTCAAGCTGCCCGTCCCCAGGTTCGGACTGGCGAACGCGTTCAGTGCCGCCAGGATCTCCCTCCCGGTCCACAGGCCCTTCAGACCAATAATCTCGCTGCGGTCGGTCGCCGGCAAGCTGTCCCTTCCAGCCCTCAAGCCGACCGAATGGCCGGAGGCAGTCCTCCGGAAGCTTCCAGACAGACGATTTGGCCTGCTGCTCGCGGCAGCCCTGGTCTCGCTGGCGGCCGGCTACATCAGCTATCAGCGCTACCTTGAGGCAACACAACCGGTGGTCGCGATCCAGACGGTGCCAGCCCAGATAGGCTCCCTGGTCACCACAGTGACCGCCACTGGAAACGCTGTAGACAGTCAGCAGGCCAAGCTCAGCTTCCCCGTAACAGGCAAGCTGACTGAGATGGACGTCAAGGTCGGCGACAGCGTCAAAGCGGGCCAGGTCCTGGCCAAGGTAGACCCTCAACCGTATCAAATCAAGGTCAACGACGCGCAGTCGGCCCTCAACACCGCACAGATCAAGTTGCAGCAGTTGAAGACCGGGGCCACTCCCGATCAGGTTGCCGCCGCTCAGGCCGCATACAACGCGGCAGTCGCCAATCTGCAAAACGTGGAAGCGGGTCCTACCGCCGCCGCCCGGCAGTCGGCAGAAAGTGCGGTGCAGCAGGCCCAGGCCACCCTGAACGACGCGGAAGCCAAACTGGATCAGGTGAAGGCTGGCTCTACCGAAGCCGATAAGGTCGCGGCTCAATCCGCGGTAGATCAGGCCAAGTCCACCCTGAACGACGCACAGGTCAAGCTGAACCAGCTGAAGACCAACGAGTACACCGCAGCCGACTGGGCCGCCGCTCAATCGGCAGTCGACTCCGACAAGGCCGGCCTTGCCGCGGCCCAGGCAAGCCTGGATCAACTACAGCAACCCAGCAGCGCCGAAATCGCCGATGCGCAAGCCGCGGTGGATCAGGCAAAGGCCGCCATGATGTCGGCCCAAGACCGGTATCAGATGGCCATGAACGGCAACCTCCAGCAATCGGGTGCCAGCAGCAACTCCGCGGCCCAGCAGGATTACGAAGCCGCCCAATCCGCCTACAACTCCGCGGTCCAGAAACTGCAGCAGCTTCAGTCCCCGGCACAGTCCGACCTGCAGTCGGCTGAGAGCGCCGTCACTCAGGCCCAGGACAAATTGAATACCGACCAGGCCAAGTTGGCCCTGATGCAGCAGGGACCGTCCCCTACCGATCTCGCGGATGCTCAGGCCGCCGTGGACCAAGCACA
>DAHXJB010000440.1:0-4812 GCA_027372455.1 Chloroflexota bacterium
GACCCGGCCCCCCTGGCTGCACCCTGGACCCGCCTCCTATTTCACGGTGAACTCGCTCCCCTCGCTGCGCCCCTGCACCTCCGGGAAGTACATCTCGTATCCCTGCGTGGGAAGCGCCTGGAACTGACCACTGCTGGTAGCTCGCGCCAGGTACGTGTACTCGTAGCTTCCTTTGGGTAGATAGGTGGCGAATAGGGCCACACGATCATCTCGGGACTCGACGTGATTAAAGTAGTCGTATTGCCACCAGGCCGGACCGGACTTCGCCCCCTCCTTCTGTTTTTCCAAGTCCTCCTTGCTCACCATGCCCGTCTCCGCCCGAGCCGCTAGCGTGGTAGTCTTCAAGGTGGTATCCACCGCCTCCAGACCAGAGGGAAGTGGATCCTCCACCAGCAGATAGTTCAGGTCCTGAAGAGCGACCACCGTCAGCTTGACCTTCACCGTCTCGCCCGGTGCCACGTGATCGATCGGTCCGGCGGCCTCGTCCCCCAGGCGATAGTACTCCCGCATCAGCGCCAGCCCATCCGCCACCGCTGGCACCTTCTCACCAGACAGGAAGTAGCGCAGCCGCATGGTGTAGTAGAGCTTCCCCTCGCCGCTCTGACCCAATCCAGGTTTTGCTCTCGCGATGTTCAGCTGGTTATCGGCACCCACCAGGAGGTCCTTCAGCGAGACCACCAACTGTTGGGACTGATCCACGTTATTTCGGTTGACCGTCTCCGTGGCCAACTCCTTCCCATTCAAGCTGATCCGGTAGGCAAAGTCGGCCTTCAACTCCCCGCTGGCCTCCAGGTAATCGGTCAGCGCCAGGAGGCTGGCAGCGGTCTCCTGGGTGGTATCCCAGTGGCCATCCTTCCTGGCCACCATCAGCCACCGAACGGCCGATGGGATCAGCGGGTTGTCAGGGGAAACCTTCACCAGAGCATCCAGGACGACGGCGGTGCTTCGTGTGTTGGTATTCATGGTCCGGTAGTCCACCTGAGCTTCCTCCCAGTGGACACCGGTGGCGCTGGTGATGGCTGCCCCCGAGAGGTCGGACACCAGACTCTTAAGTTTGCCGTCCTGCTCCCCGGCATTCTGGGTTTGAAGCGCCAGCAGCAGGTAGGCTTTGCCGTAGTTCCCCAGGATCGAACGGCGGTCGTACAGGGCGTTGGTCAGCCCCAGGTCGCCCTTGCCGGCCAGGGCCAGGGCATACAATACATAGGCGCGGCCGTTGGGGTTCTCGGGATGCAGCACATCGGATGGGGTGTCCAGCGAGCGCCGCAGGAACTGGGCCGCCCGGTCCAGAACGCTCTGATCCACGGTATAGCCGGCCCGACGAGCCTCGGCGAGTCCCTGGACCACATAAGCGGTGATCCATTGGTCGCTACCGTCACCGGGCCACCAACCCCATCCACCGTCGGGGCTCTGGCCGTCGTACAGCCGCTGGAGGCTCCGCCTCACGATGGCGGGCAACTGGGCTGCGATACCCGTCTTGTCGGGCAGCCCAACCTTCTCGAAGGCCCGCTGCATCACCACCCTCGGCAGGAAACGGCTCACCGTCTGCTCGGTGCACTCGTAGGGGAACTCGTCCAGGTAGCGGGCCGAATAGCGCATCCCGGCAGCCAGGGAGGGAGCGGTCTCCACGGTCAACTCGCCCTGAGCCGGGTTTATCCCCTCCGGCAACCGCACCAGCTCGGTAGTGGAGTCCCGCAACTCGCCGGAGGTGGCGACCACCTCGGCCGTGGTGAGGGGGTTCACCGGAAGGGTGATCTCCACGCTGTCCCCAGGCACCCCTTCTGTGATGGGCTTCGCTGTGAGAGTAAGCACCGCCTTCGATCCTCCGCCGGGCACGCTCTCCACCACCGCGGGCCACTCCAGCCGCTGCACACTGCCCGATGGTAGCTGCACCCGCTGCGGAGCGAAGCTCTCTCCCTCCTCTGGCTGGACCCCCTTGGCGGCTAAGGAGACCTCCACATCAACCTCCTGACCTGTGTAGTTTTGGAGAAAGGTAGCAAGGTTGAGATGGTCGCCCATCAGCAGGAAACGAGGGAAGGCCGGCCGCAACAGCAGACTCTTGCTGGTCACCGTGTCGACGGTGGCACTTCCCACCTGGGTCGAGGTTGTTACGCCCTTGGCGGTCGCTCTCCAGGTAGTGAGAGTATCGGGCATCGGCACCGTAACCGTCGCCTCTCCCTTGTCGTCGGTGCGCACCGTGGGGGCCCAGAACGCCGTGTCAGGGAACTCACGGCGAACGCTCACCCCGTCGCCGCCACCTCCCGCCCCCTTGTTCGCGGTGGGGAGCTTCTCGTTGTAGCGATCCACCGACACGGTTAAGGTAGAGGAACTGCTGACGCCGAGCCCTCGACCTCCCCAGAAGCTGTTGACGAGGTCTTCAGAGTTGTCATTGGCCAACGCCAGCACCGAGGCATCCACGACGGCCAGAGAGACTTCTGCCGGCACGCCTTTACCGTGCGAGTCGGTGGTCTTGATGGTATAGGTGGCCTTCTCCCCGGGCTGATAGTTGGTCTTGTCCGGGGTGAGACTGATATTCAATGTCTTGTCCGTCACCGCCACCTTCAACTCACCGTAACCCACCTCGAAGGAGGCCGCACTGCCCGTCCCGCTCCCCTTGAAGAGTCCCGCGGAGACGTCGACATTGGGCAGGTAGTCCGAGAGAATAGGTATCTGCAGGATCTCGCTGTTCCCATGGAGCCGCATCACTTGATGGCTTAGCAGCTTGCCCCTCTCGACGGTGATCAGCGCCAGGGAATCCTGCATGGGCGAAGGGATCAGCACCCGAGCGGTATCGCCGACGGAGTACTCCTTCCGATCGGGAAGCAGCTGCAGCCGGTCGTTGCTCTCCATCTGCCAGCTGGCGTACCCGCTGCCCGAAACGTACAGGTAGGTGGCCGAGCGCTGTCGATTGCCCCTGGGGTCCGATACCTCCGCCACCACTCGAATAGACCCCGCGTCCTTGGCCTCGATGGAGGCTCGGGCCTTGCCGCTAGCGTCGGCTGTGACCTGCTGGGTCGCTATCAGGGTGTCCTTCGGCTTGCTTGACCAGATGTAGCCACCGTCGGGCTGCTTTGCCTTCACGCTCAGCCACTTGCGGTTGTAGAAGGAGACCGCTACCTGTGCTCCCGGCACCGGCTTCCGGTTCGTATCGACCACCAGCAGTTGCACCGGGGCAGCCTCCCCGGTCCTCACAACGTAGCGCTCCGGCCGCAGCCCCACATACCACTGCCCCTTATGGACCACGACCTCAGTCCGGGCGCTCACCTCCTGGTTGTTGGCGTCGGTGATGGTGGCCTCGATGGTGAACAGCTGGCTCAAGGGATCGTTGCTGAGATCGGCGGGAAACTGAAAGGCAAAATTGCCCTGGGCATCGGTGGTGCCCTTACCCTCGGTTCTGACCCGATCCCCTTCCATGTGAATCTCCCGCAACAGATCGCTGTCGACGAACTGGTAGCCGCCCTCGGGCAGATCGAAGAGGTAGTTCTGGGAAGTCACGCGCCACTTCAGCGGACTGTTGGCGAGCGGCTGTCCGAAATAGTAGGAGGCAGTGCCGGATACGGAGATCTGATCCCCCTGCAGGTAGGAAGCCTTAGCTGTGGTTACCTTCACCTCAAACTCCGGCTTCCGGTACTCGGCCACGCTGAACCCTGCCCCAAAGCCCCAATCACCGATGCGGGCAGAGATGTTGTAATTCCCGAGGGAAGCATCCTGTGATAGCGGCAGTTCGCCATTGAAAGTGCCCATGTCGTTCAGCTTGACCTGCTGAGATGTCACTATTCGCCCCCGACTATCCCTTATCTCCAGGGAGAGCTCGGTGCCCACGGGTGGGACCGAGTAGTGGGCATCATCGTCGGAGCGCACGATCCCCTTGAAAAGCACCTTCTGCCCTGGCCGGTATATCGGTCGATCCGTGTAGAGGCTTCCCCTGTAGGGTTGCGCGTATGGATCCCACGGCAGGTTGAAATCGTAGGGATTGATCCCCTCGCTCCAGTTACTGCCGACGGCGCCCACATCCCCTGCCCCTTCGGCGAATGCATAAGTGAATTGCGGCCCCCCGCTGGGCTTTTCCGTTGGAAGGCCGTCGACCAGAAGCACACCGTCTTGGTCGGTACGACCGGTGGCAAGGGTGCTGCCGTCGCCGGACACGATCCGCAGGGGCAGGTCGGGCACGACGTCCCCGCTGTTCAGATCGGTAGCCCACACCAGGATCTGCCCCTGGGCCTTCTTCATGGTGAGAGCCAAACGGCTCACCAGCAGCAGACGGCTGTCCGTGACCCCCTCGGGCGAGCCGGCCTTGAGGAAGTAGAAACCCGCCGGCAATTTTCCATCGGGGGCGGCCCCTAGTGAAGTCGAGGTGAGAGCTGATTGATTGAGCTTAGCAGCGGGGTTCACCGACCAGCGCCGTACCAGGCTGCTTTCGTCGGGGCTGAACTTCTGCCTGAAGGCGCCATCCGATGACAGACGCAGAAAGTCCGTTTGCCCAAGCTTGTAGAGGGCCAGGTCGATCCTGGAGATGTTGACATTCTGCAGGTATAGAGTCGGGGAGCCGGCCGCGTTGAAGGTTACCACCGGCCCCGGGATCACGGCGTTCAGCCGCGGGGGAAGGCTAGCAGTGGTGAAGCTGAGGCGAAGCGGCCCAGTCAGCTTCTGACCATAGCGGTCCTTGGCATCCGCCGACAGGGTAAGGCTGTACTGGGTCGATGGATTCAGGCCCCCGCCCCAGATTAGCAGCTTCGTATCGGACTCCTGCCAGCCGAGGTGCCACTGAGCCGGCTTCGGTGTGAGAGTCAGCCCCTTCTCCACGGAGTCCTGATC
>DAHXJB010000449.1:0-2509 GCA_027372455.1 Chloroflexota bacterium
GGGTCCGCCTCACGTGGCGCAGAAACTCTTGCCCGAGGCCAGCTCCCCGATGCGCACCCTCGATCAATCCAGGTATGTCAGCGACGACGAAGGTCGTGTCACGAAGGGCTACCACTCCCAGATTTGGCACCAGGGTTGTGAAGGGGTAATCGGCGAAGCTGGGTGAGAGAGTGGAGGCAGCACGCAAGGCTGAGGAGATCCGGGTGTACCGCCTCGAAGCGGAAGCAGGCGAGGCCGTGGCAGTGGAAAAGGAGAGGGATGGCTACAGGATCAGGGGAAGAGCAGCCGAGCGGGCCGCTGCCCTCATAAACGTTGAGACCACCGAGGGGCTGATGGTACTCAGGCAGAGGTTGTCACGTCTGGGAGTGGGTAAGATGTTGGAGAGGGCGGGGGCAAAGGCGGGCGATATGATCATAGTAGGGGAAGTGGAGTTCCGTTGGGAGGTGGAGAAAAGGTGAGGCTGGGGATCATGGGTGGCACCTTCGACCCCATTCACTTCGGTCATTTGGTGGCGGCCCAGGAGGTGCTGTGGGCGCTGGGGCTGGAGAAAATGCTGTTCGTCCCGGCCGGGGAGCCCCCTCACAAGATCCCCGATGGATCGTCATCTGTGAGCCACAGGGTCCAGATGGTGAAGTTGGCGATAGCATCCAATCCCGGTTTCGAGCTTTCGATGGTGGATGCCAGCCGGCCGGGTAAATCGTATACGGTGGACACCCTCAGGATCCTGAGGGAGCAGCTGGACTCCGGGGTGGAGCTGTTCTTCGTCTTGGGCATGGACAGCCTGGCTGAGATGATCAATTGGAAGGATCCCGCTGGAATTATCGCTCAGTGCAGGTTGGCTGTCGTGAACCGGCCTCCATACCCAGAGCCGGAGTTGACAGCTCTGGAGAGGCAACTGCCGGGCATCGCCGCTCGGCTGGATGTTGTGTTCATGCCGGGTATCGGCACATCGGCCAGCGAGCTTCGGCGGAGGGTGGCGGCCGGTCAGCCGATCAGGTACCAGCTTCCGGATGCTGTGGAGGCCTATATCAAGGATAATGGCCTCTATAAGAGCGCGTAGGGGCGACCGGCCGCCCCCTATGGGCTCTTACGATATCAGGCAGCACCCCTCAAGAAGAAGAGCCCCATGAGGATTGCCCCCAGACCGAGACGGTATCCGACGAATAGGTTCAGGCTGCGTTTTTGCAGGTAGCCCAGCAAGAAGCTGATCCCCAGATACCCTACCGCCGCCGCGGCGACCACACCCGCCAGAAATGGGATCTGCTCGTCGGCTGGAAACCCACCTCTAAAGAGACCGAGCATCTTGTAGAGGAAGGCTCCGGCAACTATGGGCCCGGACATCAAGAAGGAGAATCTGGCGGCGTCTGCCCTGTTCATCTGGAGCAGCAGCGCGGCGGTCATCGTAACGCCGGATCGTGAGGTACCCGGGACGAGGGCCATGGCCTGAGCGAGTCCGATGATCACCGCGTCGGACATGGTCAGTTGGGACAGCGATCGTCGGTGGCTGGAGATGTGATCGGCTGCCAGCATGATCAGACCCATCAGCACGAGAAGAATGGCTACAAGCCATGGTGCCCGCAACAGCTGCTCGATCTTCGTCTCAAACAGCACTCCAAGGAAGGCTCCAGGAATGGCGGACACGATGATGTACCAGACCAGGCGGCGGTGATGGTCTCCTTGAAGGCTTCGATCCCTGAGAGTGCTGAAGAAGGCTTTGACCAGGGCCACCCAGTCTCGCCAGAAGTAGATGATGAAGGCCAGCGCGGTGCCACCGTGGAGAGCCACGTCGAAGGTCAGAGTGTGTTCAGGCCATCCGAACACCCAGGGGACGAGAATGAGGTGACCCGAGCTGCTTATCGGCAGAGGCTCGGCCAGCCCCTGGACGATTCCCAGAACGACCGCCCTGAATGGATCCATGAAGGCTAATCCTCACCTTTCCTCTTGTTTTCCAGATAGAGGTCATGCCGGTTGGCACGTACGATACAGCAGCAACAGAGTGGTGGCAAGCGCGGCACGGGGCGCTGGCACCACCAGTGCATTCCGTTAGAGAGCCGTGGGGGGACACGCCCGGAGTAGGCGTGTCCCTGCAAAGGGGGAGGATTATGGAATGGACAGCCCGAAACTGGTTGATCGTGGCCGCTGCTCTGCTGTTGCTCACGGTTGGGGGCGGCCTGCTACAGGGGGCTGGCTTCGGCGGCGGCAGTGATGCCCTGCTGACGGTGGGCTGGTGGGTTGCTGCCATCGTGGCGCTGGTGGACGGGGTTCTCCGCTCCCTGGGTAGGTCCTCCCTCCTGGGTACCGGTAGGGGTATAAACCGGCTGCTTGCATTGGTCCAGATCTTCCTTGCCGTCCTCTTGATCAGGAGTCTCTTACCTCCAACCCCATGATCGCAATCCCCGTACTAAGCTGTGGCGCTGCTGCTGATGCCGGGCTCCATGTACAGCACGGCACCCCCGCCTGGCGCTGAGGCGCTCTCGCTGGTGAACTACAATGGCGAAAGTTCCTCCTA
>DAHXJB010000466.1:0-6808 GCA_027372455.1 Chloroflexota bacterium
ATTGGACATAATGTAGACGTAGTAGTCCTTCAAGGCGGTCACCCACTAGCGTTGGTCGCATCGTGAAAGCCACGAGGAGATGCTTCGCTGACGCTCAGCATGACATGGTAGACGTTTCCGCAATATACCGTACACTATCGCTTGAGACAGGCCCTCTGGTCTTGGCCCAACTATTGCAGGGAACAAGGTAGAGGTAGCCCTGCGGTGCGGATTGACTGGATCGACAGTTGCGTTCGCAACTGCAATTCCCGGTCCGGCGCGCGCACCTTCAGGGCTCGAAACTGTATCTAGACGGGGGTAACCTGGTATGGTGGACTCTCGACCGAATGGGGATTCCCGATCGGTAGGCTCGACGGATCTGTCACCGCGGGGGATGTCCGGCAGACTGCTGGGATATCTGCTGGACGCAGGATGCTCGGTTCGCTACCAGATCAAAACCCGCGGGCTGGAGAACTACACGCGGTCCCCCTCCACCCTGGTGGTGTACAACCACCGTCGGGATGCGGACACGCCGATAATCGGGAACGTCCTCTTCGGCCATCACGGACTTCTATCTAAGACGGCAAGGCCCACATTTGTGGCCCGGGAGGATCTGTTTCGACCGGGCTTTCTGGCCAACTACCTGGACCAGTGGCCATCGCCCGTGAGATCTGTGCTGTCACACCTCGGACTTCAACCGTTCCTCTGGGCCTTGCAGGCCTATCCCATGCGGCGGATCGCGGAGCGGACCCTTGGCGAGGTACTGGAGGATGTGCTCCTGCTGTTCGGAGATCTCCCGCTGGACCAGGTGCTGAAGGCGGACTGGGTCAAACAGTTCGAACAGTTGGCCAAGCCGGAGGATACGCCCATCACGGTACAGAGGGCGCTGATGTTCCGTTTTCGGCCCCTGCTGCGGCAGGGTTACGGGCTGACAAAGCTCACTAGACACAGCTTCCGCGCGATCAAGCCACACGAGCGAGAGGTTATCGACGCCCACTTGCAGCTGTTCGTCAAGCTACTTGAGTCGGGAGAAAGCCTTCAACTGGCTCCGGAAGGGGCGGTATCCAAGGACGGTGGATTCGCTCGCATCAGGGCAGGGCTTCACGTGCTGCTCAACCGCCCGCGGACCCTGGTTAGGGTGCTGCCGGTGGGGATCACCTACGACTTCATGACCAGCGGACGCTCCACGGTGTTTGTGAACGTAGGGCAGGAGATGACGGACCTGAGGGGCCTCAGATCGAGCGATGCCTCCGCCAGGGTGGCCAAAGCGATCTGGGCTCAGTCGACGATCACCGCCAGCCAGTTGGCCAGCCAGCTGCTGGCGACGATACGGAACCGCGGCGGCACCACCACGACTGAAAGCGAACTGCTCCAGTACGTGGCATCCGAAGCGGAGCGATGGTCGGAGGAAGGGCTATACGTGGATCCCCGGCTGCTGGCGAAGCCGGAGAGAGAGAAGCGGATGCAGGACTACATCGAGCACTGCGTGCGCTCGGGCGAGCTGACTCCACGCACCATGGGAAGATACAGCCTGCGCTCCCTCGACGGGAAGCCGGACCTGGCCTGGTGGGGAGACCCCGAAGGCCAGATCAACTACATCAACAACGAGTTCACGACCCTGACTCGCATGGTGCGAAGCACCTGAGCCCACGGGCGCCAGGGCTGGTCTACTTCCCGGTATCAGGATTCGCGCCCCATCTGCCGTTGCAGCTCCTCCAGCGCCCCTTGCGCCGTCAACACAGCCACCTCCGGGAAACAGCTCTTGAACTTGTCCATGACCAGGCCCGCCTTCAGCGGGCGGGGAGCCGGCTGGTTTAGCTCGACGGTCTTTATGCGGTCGATCAGACCCGGGTCCAATCCGAACAGCTTCGCCGTCATAATAGCGAACGCATGTCTGTCCAGGATGGTGTCGCCCACCGTGTTGAAAACACCGCCCCGATCGGAATCCAGAATCGCCAACAGCATTTGCGCCAGGTTGTCGGCCAGCGTTGGTGAGCCGATCTGGTCGTCCACCACCCGGATGCGCTCGCCGCGACTCAGCCTATCCACCATCCAGGCGACGAAACTGCGCCGAACGTTGGGCGCATGCCCGAAGAGCACCGTGGTACGGCCGATGGCCCAGTCGGAGCATTGCTCCCGAACAGCATTCTCGCTCTCCAGTTTCGTCAAGCCATAGTAGCTGATCGGCCGAGGCAGGTCTTCCTCCGTGTAGGGACCTGCCTCCCCGTCGAAAACGTACTCAGTGGAGACGTGGATCAATCTCGCGCCAAACTCATGACAGGCCGTGGCCACATTGCTCGTGCCATCCACATTCACTCGCCAGGAGAGCTCTCGCTGAGTCTCGCAGGCATCGACGGCTGTAATTGCGGCGGTATGGATGACGGCCTCGGGCCTGATCCGTTCCATCAGCCCTCGAACCGCAGCCAGGTCGGTTATGTCCAGCTGGAAGTAGGGGAACTTCCCCAGAAAGCCGTTGAGAGTCTCCAGCTCGAGTGAAGCCGAGATAGGCTGGCGCCCCTTGGCCAGCAGCAGCTCGATGCTCTTGGTTCCCAGCAGACCGTTGCCACCAGTGACTAGCACCCTATCGTATGCAGTCAAGGCGCCATCTCCAGTTGAAGTCTCCTCTGCGCGTGTCGGCCGATGCTAAGGGAGAGGGCTGGCCTTTGTCAAACAGGGGCCCTTTGCGTATACTGCCCCCTGCCTGCGTCATCGGAGGTACTGCTGATGCTCCCCATCGAACAAAAAATCGAGCCACCACACGCTCTTACCCAGCCGCAGCAGAAGGGCATTTGGGCGGGCAACGCGCTGGCGGCCGTGGGCCTGCTCTCCCTGGTAGTGGCGCCGTCGATTTCCATATCTGCACTATCCATGGCAGTGCTGATCTCCGGCCTTGCCCTCGAGCCATCGATGGGGTTGGCATTGCTGGGGGTTTCCCTGCCTTTCTACCTTCACCCAAAGCAGTTCGGGACGATGGATTTCTCTTATCCCGAGATAATCCTGATCAGCACCCTGCTCGGAACCGTCCTCCATACAGCATTCAGCCTGAGAACGGGAAAACGGGGCTCGGTTGCCGAGTTGGCTACCCCGATGGATGGCCCCATCGCCCTCCTGTTGGGAGCCGCGCTGCTCTCTCTCCTGGCCAGTGAAGTGCTCCGAGTGAGTCTCCGCGAATTGCGCACCGTTGTGCTGGAGCCGGTGGTCGCATACTACCTCACCGTCTGGCTGATACCATCTCGAAAGCAACTTGTGAGGGTGATCGCGGCGTTGCTGGTGGGCGGCGTCTTGGTGGCCCTTTTCGGACTGTATCAGTACCTCTTCACTGATCAGGTAACCGCGGTGCAAGGGGTACGTCGGATCCAGGGCCCATATGCCTCTCCAAACAACCTTGGGCTGTACCTGGATCGGCTGCTCCCGATCGCGCTGGCCTTGGCCCTGTTCCTGCCTCGCGCCACCTACAGAACCGCGAAGCTGATCTCGGGCATCCTGATGGCACCCATAGCAGCGGCTCTGCTGCTTACCTTCTCCCTCGGTTCCTGGTTGGCTTCGGCTCTTGGGGTTCTGGTGGTGACGTTCTTGTGGCGAATGCGTTCGGGTGTGCTGCTAGCAGCAGTCTACGCGGCCGTCACAGCTGCCGGGGTGCCACTCTTGAGACTGGACAGGATCTCGTCTCACTTCAGCCTAACCCGCGGCACCAGCTTCATTCGTGTGCAGCTGTGGGAGTCTTCCCTGCATATGATCCGCGATCACCCCCTGCTGGGGGTGGGCATGGACAATTTCTTGTACCAGTATCGCAGCCACTACCTGCTGCCCACAGCGGCGGCGGAGCCTAATCTGTCCCACCCTCACAACATCCTGTTGGATTTCTGGCTACGGCTTGGGATAGCAGGTGTGGCTGCCCTGATCTGGATTGCGGTAACCCTGGTCCAAATTTGGCGCCAGGCTTGGATGAGATCTTCCGATCCTGTGGATAGAGCTCTCCTGGCCGGGATGGCCGGGGCAGCTATCGATCTCGTCGCTCACGGGATGGTTGACAACTCCTATTTTCTGGTGGACTTGGCCTTCCAGTTCTGGCTTTGTGTCGCAGGGGCGGTGCTGATCTGGGGTCGGCTTTCTCCGCAAAGCCGAATCGAGTAAACTATGGCGGGCCCCCGGCCACACAGCTGACTGCGTAGTTCCTGAGATCGCCCCCAACCTCATTCAATCGGTCCGGCAGGGGCCGCACACGGAGGTTCAACTTGCGTATTGTCGTCACCGGCGGCGCCGGTTTCATTGGTTCCCACCTTTGCGCACGTCTGCTGAAGGACGGGCACCAGGTTGTCGCCGTCGATAACCTGATCACCGGAAACAGGCAGAACATTGCCCCGCTTCTGGCGAATCCATCCTTCTTGTTCCTCGAGCACGATGTGGTACAGCCGCTGGACCTCCCGGCCCAGGCGATCTTCCACTTGGCCAGCCCTGCCAGCCCAAAAGGGTACATGGAACACCCGGTGGAGACCGCCCTTGTGAACTCTCAAGGCACCTACCAAATGCTGGAGATGGCGAGAAGACATGGAGCCAGATTCCTGTTGGCTTCTACCTCCGAGGCCTACGGCGACCCCCTGGAACACCCACAGGTGGAGAGCTACTGGGGGCATGTGAACCCCATCGGACCCAGATCCTGCTACGATGAGAGCAAGCGGTTCGGAGAGGCGCTCACCATGACCTGTATTCGCGCCTACAATCTGAACGCCAGGATCATCCGGATCTTCAATACCTACGGTCCGCACTCCAACCCCGAGGACGGCCGCATCGTGCCCAACTTCGTCACTCAGGCGCTGATGGGGGAGGCTATCACGGTTTACGGCGATGGCTCGCAGACCAGAAGCCTGTGCTACGTCGACGACCTCGTGGAGGGGATGCTGGCGGTGATGTTCACCGATGGACTGCAGGGTGAAGTGATCAATCTGGGCAATCCCGAAGAGCACACAGTTCTGGAGTATGCCCAACTCGTCAGAAAACTGTGTGGGTCGGCCTCGGCCATTGAGTTCCGCCCTCTCCCTCAGGACGATCCCACAAGGAGATGTCCGGACATCTCCAAGGCCCGCGCCAAACTGGGTTGGCAGCCTCGAGTCGGACTGGATGAGGGACTCAGAGTCACCATCGACTGGTTCAAAGTCACTTTGAAAGAGAAAGCTGGATGAGTCAACCCCAGGGCATCTCTGGAGCGTTTCTTCGCGCCCCGGTCAGGTTGCCCCGCATGCCCATTCCCCTATGGCTGGCAGCCATTGCCATGGCAGCCGCCGCGGCCCTGCTGCCCGGTCTCTGGTCCCTGGCCGGCCTAGCAGCGGTAGTAGCCTGTGTATTGATGGTGCTCAGGCCCGAGATAGCGATCTATCTGCTCACCCTCTCGGTGCCGCTTGGCTCCTCGGTGATCGATGAAAGGGAGGCCAACAGCTTCTCCGTTACCCCCACGGAGGCGATCTTCGCCCTACTGGTGCTGGGGTGGGGTCTCCGGGCGATGGCCCGGAGAAGGCTAGTCGTTCCTTTCACCCCTATGACTCTCCCTCTCCTGGCCGTGATAGGGGTCGTGGCTATGTCGGGCTTCCATGCCACCAACCTCGCCCTCACCCTGAAAGAGACCCTGAAGTGGTTGGAACTGATCATGGTCTACTTCTTCATCGTGGCGGAGATGAGGACTCGCCGTCGGGCTCTCGCCATCGTGTTGATGCTGCTAACTGGGGCCACCATCGAGGCGTTGCTGGGGACCGGCCAGTTTGTGCTGGGGATAGGGCCGGAGTTCTTCGCCATCGGCCGATTCATGCGGGCCTACGGCACCTTCGACCAGCCGAACCCCTACGCAGGGTATCTGGGAATGCTGATACCTCTGGCGGTGGGCTTGCTGCTGTCTCGTCCCTCGCCAAAGGTTCGGAACTATGCCATCGTAGCCCTGGCTGCCGCGGCCACTGGGGTTATAGTGAGCCTCTCTCGCGGGGCATGGGTCGGCATCGGTATCGGGTTCTCGTTGATGATGCTCTTCTGGGGCCGCAGGACTCGGGTGCTCCTCTCCATCGGCGTTATCGCATCCGCCCCGTTGGGAGCCCTGGCCTTCATGAACCTGCTGCCCCCTGTGATCACCACCCGTGTGGCCATAGCCTTCGACTACTTCCGATTCGTCGACATCACTCAGGTGCAGCTCACCTCCGACAATTGGGCGGTCATCGAGAGGATGGCTCACTGGGAGGCTGCGCTGGGCATGATCGCCGCACATCCCTGGTTCGGAGTTGGCGCCGGCAATTACCCCGTGGTTTACAAGTGGTACGCTGTCCAAGGGTGGCCTCTTTCCCTCGGCCACGCCCATAACTTCTACCTGAACATGGCGGCGGAAACCGGGATACCCGGAGGGTTCATCTACATCTGCTTCGTTCTCACCGCATTGATCTCCACGATGGTATGGCTGGTTCGATCCGGCAATCTTCAGAAAGTGGCCACCCATACCTCTTTGCGACTCGGACATAGAGCGAAGTCCACCAATTCGGTGGCGGCGATGGACGCGGGCATAGATCGCTCCTCGGTCCTATTCTGGCGTGGGATCTTGTTGGGCGTCCTCGGCGCCCTGGTGGCATCTTCGCTGCACAACCTGTTCGACAACCTTTTCGTGCACGGCATGAACGTTCAACTGGGCATGATTCTCGCGCTGGGACAGTTGGCTGCCGATGCCCTCTTTGGTAGTCGCTCCCGTGTCTCCCCAACCGACAAGAAGGCCCTGCCCAACCATGGGACTATCGACGAGGCGGAAGCATCTTGATCGAACCCGTTACCGAAACTCGGAGCCACCGTTGTGGCATCCAGG
>DAHXJB010000483.1:0-3335 GCA_027372455.1 Chloroflexota bacterium
CGTGCCGGAGGGGAAGTACTCGCGAGTGCTGAAGGTCCCGGCGACGCGAGTGGCCACTGAGGAGTTGTCCAAGAGGGTGGTGGCCAACGTGGTGATGCTGGGGGCCGTGGTGGGTATCGACCCGTTGGTGAGCCCGGCGTCCATGGAGAAGGCAGTGCTGGACAGCGCGCCCAAGGGCACCGAGGAGCTGAACATGAAGGCTCTGAAGCGAGGCTTCGAGCTGGGCGAGGCGGTCCTGAAGGCTGTCTAGTGGAGACGGGGAGAGTGGAAGACGGGGAGAAACGACTCTCTACCCGTCTCCCTGTCCCCCCGTCACAAACGGAGGGAATGAGTGAGGCTTTACGAGTACGAGAGCAAGCGAATTCTCCAGAGTGTCGGGGTGCCGCTACCTTTGGGCAAGCTGGTGGCGAGCCCGGGGGAAGCTGGGCAGGCCGCTAGGGAGATCGGGCGGCCGGTTGTACTGAAGGTGCAGGTCTTGGCGACAGGTCGCGGCAAGGTCGGAGGGGTCCGTTTCGCGGACACACCGGATCAGGCGGCGGAAGTCGCCGGACAGATGCTGGGGATGCAGATCAAGGGCTATACCGTCCAGCAACTGTTGGTCGAGGAGAAGCTTTCCATCGCACAGGAACTGTACGTCGCCGCCACCTACGAGGAGCGCACCAAGGGGCGACTGATGATGGTGAGCGCCTCGGGTGGGATGGACATCAACGAGGTCGCCGAGAAGGATCCGGACCGCATCAAGAAGGTGAGCGCGGGCTCCTGGGTTCCGATGGAGCCGTTCCAGGCCCGGCAGCTTGCCTTCGGGCTCGGTCTCTCCGGCAAGGTCAACTCCGCGACCCAGTCGGTCTTTCTGAAGCTGTGGAGCGCATTCGAGGGGTCCGATGCGATCCTCGTGGAGGTGAACCCACTGGTCGTGACCACCGACGGCAGGGTGGTGGCAGCCGACGCCCACATAGAGATCGAGGGCGACGCCATGTTCCGCCAGAAGGATCGGCTGGCCGCCCTGGGGATATTCGACCGCGACGACAATGCCAAGCCGCCCACACCTTTTGAAGTGGAGGCCCTGGCGATCGACAAGGCCGACTACAGGGGCGTGGCCGGTCGTGTGGTGGAGTTTCCAGGTAACCTGGGTCTGATGATAGGAGCAGGCGGGGGGAGTTTGACCCTCTTCGACGCCATTCTCCGCAACGGCGGCAAGCCGGCCAACTACTGCGAGGTCGGCGGTAACCCGCCGGTGAGCAAGGTCTATCGCTTGTGCAAGCTGATCCTGCAGAAGCCCGAGGTCAAGGGACTGGCGGTGATGACCAACGTGTTCAGCAACTCACGTGTGGATACGCTGGCGCGGGGGGTGATCAAGGCGATGCTTGAGTTGGGCATCGATCCGTCGAGCTATCCGATTACCTTCCGGTCGGCGGGGGCCTTCGAGGAGGATGCCTACGCGATCTTGCGAAAGTACGGGGTTAAGTACCTGGGTCGCGAGGTCACCATGGAGGATGCAGCGAAGGCAGCCGTACGTATGATGGAAGGGCTGTAGACGGGGGTCCAGGGGGCCGCAGGCCCCATGCCGGGGTTTGGGGTGTCCCCAAGAAACCCCTGATGAACCGCTGTAGAGGAACTAGAGAATGGCAATTCTAGTCGACGAGAACACCAGGGTAGTGGTGCAAGGGATCACGGGACGAGAGGCCACCACCTTCACCCTCAGCATGCTGGAGTATGGGACGCCCGTGCTGGCCGGGGTCACGCCGGGCAAGGGTGGCCAGAGCGTTTACGGTGTGCCGGTCTACAACACGGTCAGAGAGGCCGTTGCCGCGCATCCCGAGATCAACACCTCGATAGTGTCGGTTCCGCCCGCCTTCACCATGGATGCCACGATGGAGGCGGTGGATGCCGGGATCAAGTTTATCAGCGTGTTCACCGAACGGGTGCCCAGGATCGACGTTTGCAGGGCACTCGAGTACGCGAGACAGCACGGTGCCCGCGTGGTTGGGCCAAACTCCCTGGGAATGTGCTCACCCGGCAAGGGCAAGCTTGGAGCGATCGGCGGTCCTGCCGAGGAATTCAAGAAGGCCTACCTTGCCGGCAACGTAGCTATCCTTTCCCGGAGCGGCGGCATGCTGACCGAGACGGCTAGCCTGCTGGCTCTAAACGGGATAGGCATCAGCACCGCGATCAACATCGGCGGCGACCCTGTTATCGGTTCGACCTTCGTGGAGCTGCTGCCGTTGCTGCGGGAAGATCACGAGACCAAGGTGGTGGTGCTGTTTTGCGAGCCCGGCACATCGGCCGAGGAGCGGCTGTCCGAGTGGGTCAAGGAGGTCAACTACCCCAAGCCAATCGTGGCCTTCGTGACCGGGGGCTTCGTGGACAGCATGCCCGGCATGCACTTCGGCCACGCGGCGGTCATCGTGGAGGGCAACAGCGGCTCTGCCCGGGGCAAGAAGGCGGCGATGCGGGACGCTGGGATAGTGGTGGTGGAAACCCACGATCAGATCGCTGTGGCGGTGAAGAAGCTGCTGACGGAAGTGAAGTAGCATTCAGCGATCAGCGGTCAGCCTCTAGTGCGGCGACACAATGGTTCTGACCAGTGTCATCCTGAGCGATAGCGAAGGATCTCCTCGGCGGAATGTGGAGATGCTTCGCTTCGCTCAGCATGACAGTAACCATCACCTTCACTGTGTCGAAGCACTAGTATTCCGCCACACTGGTTTTGACACGTAGGGCGGGGTCTTGTACCCCGCCGTCCAGTCCGTCGGGCGCACTTGGCGGCGGGGGATAAACCCCCGCCCTACCCATCGAAATCAATTTGGTCGAGCACTAGTGGCTGATAGCTGACCGCTGACGGCTGATAGCTGGAGGAAACGATGGGCCTGTTCATCGAGCTGAAGATAGATCGAAGCAAGTTCGCCTCCCTTGAGGAGATGCGGGAGGTTGCCGGCGTGTGTCCGGTTGATGCCCTGGTTGCCAAGGAAGACGGCATCGCCGTGGATCCGGAGAACGAGGACGAGTGCACCTTTTGCAACCTGTGTATCCAGAGGGCACCGGCCGGCGCCATCCGTGTTGTGAAGAGCTACCAAGACTTTCTCTTCAATTCGTGAGGCCCTCAACGACGAGGACCTTAGGGGCGGTGCAGCGAGAGTTGCACCGCCCCTCATTAATTTGGCACGCTTTGGAGTGCGGCGGCTCGACGCCGTCGAGAAGAAACAGCGCTTCGCAACGATTCAGAGATTGAAGTCGTCGAACATAGATACTCGGTCCGTCTTGAACCCTGTGACCATTTGGAAGAATGATTTCTCGGTGGTCCTCTCAAACCATGCAGCCGAGCACCAGGGATATTC
>DAHXJB010000488.1:0-1757 GCA_027372455.1 Chloroflexota bacterium
CTGCTGGCCACAGGCCTCACCGCCGTGGTCGGCATCCAGTCCTTTGTCATACTGGCAGGTACCACCAGGATCATCCCCCTCACCGGCATTACCCTTCCATTCATCAGCTACGGCGGCAGTTCCATAGTCACGAACTTCATAATCATCGGGCTGCTGCTTCGAGTCTCGGCGGAAAGAGGCATCCACAGTGCACAGTAACATACGCCGCCTTGCAGCCCTCCTCTTGATCTCTTTAGGCTCCGTCGCTCTCGGCTTGACCTACTGGCAGGTCGTTCGAGCAAACGATCTGGTCTACAGCGCGGACAACGCCCGCATCGTGGAGCAGGCCAGCAAGAACGTTCGCGGTCGGATCTTCGACAGCAGCGGCAAACTTCTCGCCTACGATCAGCCGACCGCCAAGGGCATGGAGCGCCGTTACACCGATCCCACCCTCTCCCCGGTCATCGGCTACTTCAGCCCGCGCTACGGGGTCGCGGGGCTGGAAGACAGCTATTCTCGCTACCTGAACGGTGACGTGCAGGCCAACCCTTTAACAATCCTGGCCAACCAGGCGCTCCATCGACCTCAGACGGGGGACAATCTCTATCTAACGATTGACTCGCACCTCCAATCGGTGGCCGTAGCCGCGATGGGCTCCTACAAGGGATCCATCGTGGCCCTCGATCCGAGAACGGGCGCCGTTCTGGCCATGGTCTCAACCCCCTATTTCAACCCCAACAATCTCGACGCGGAGTGGGCGCAGCTGCGAAGCGATCCAGACGATCCGCTTCTGGACAGAGCGACCATGGGTCTCTACACCCCCGGCTCGGTCTTCAAGATTATCACCGCCAGCGCGGCGATCGATTTGGGTCTCATAGATATCAACAAGCACTACACCTGCAGCAAAGACCTGGTCATAGACGGCTTCGTGATCAAGAACAAGAACCACCCCGGCATCACCGACGTCACCTACGCCGACGACTTCGCCTACTCATGCAATGTCACCTTTGCCAAAACGGGACTCGGGCTTGGCTACGATCCGCTTCCCGTTGGCGACAACATCCCCAACCCGGCCCCATGGGACAAGAGCATCGACGAGAGCCGCAAGAGGTTCCTGGAATACACCAAGCGGTACGGCCTGGAGGCCCCGATACCGTTCGACCTTCCCACTTCCATCAGCACCGTGGGCAACCAGAACCTCAACAGGGTGGAGTTGGCCAACAGCGCCTTCGGCCAGGGCAGAGTGCAGGTTTCACCCCTTCAGATGGCCCTCGCCGCCGCGACGGTGGCCAACGGGGGCAAGATGCCCCGGCCCTACCTGGTCTCTGAGATCCGCGACCCCAACGGCAGCATCCTGCAGCATCACTCACCCCAGATCATCAGGCAGGTCATCTCCCCCGAGAGCGCCCGATTGATGAACCAGTTGATGGAGACCAGCGTGAAAGAGGGATACGCTCACCCCGCAACGATCCCCGGGGTCCTGGTGGGAGGCAAGACGGGAAGCGCCGAGGTCGCCCCCGGGGAGAAGACCCATTCCTGGTTCATCGGCTATGCGCCTGCTGACAATCCCACTATAGCTGTCGCAGTCATCATGGAGCACGCCGGCCCCGGCACCGACTTCGCTACGCCCGCCGGCCAGAAGGTGATGGCGGCCGCTCTCGGCCGCTAGGCCCGTGAGGCAGCCTCCTCACTGGCACTGAACTTGCTCATCCCTCGCCCCTAGTGTTACTAGGGTCCAGGCTTACGACTAGGAGGTACCCATGCAGCCCGAGATTTCT
>DAHXJB010000505.1:0-4701 GCA_027372455.1 Chloroflexota bacterium
AGAAGGTCTCCCTGATCGAGTCGGTAAACCCGGAATGGCTGGACTTGAGCGCCCAGTGGCAGTAACGAAGAGATGCTTCGCTGGCGCTCAGCATGACATGGTGCAGGATGTCCTGTTTCCGCAAGCCGCCGTACACTGCCGCTCTTCCTCACTCCTTCCCTCAGGTACGCACCTTGCCTCTCTGCCCACAAGCTTTCGCTGAAGGAGCGTCCAGTTGCGACGCGGCATGGGCACCTTGACCACCAGAATCCGAGCGATGACCGCTCGGGTCGTCGAGACGGGCCGGGACCACCAGGAGTTCTTGCTCCTGCTGGCACTGTTCGTTTCGCTTCGGCTGTCACTTCTGGTGATATCCAGACCCCAGGGGTACCTCCTGGATATCTCCGACTATAACTTCTACCTGCAGTTCGGACAGATGGCGGATCAGGGTCTGTATCCAGACCTTCAGTACTGGACCGAGTACCCCCCCATCTTCCCGTGGCTCGCGGTCGCGGCCTACAAGGTGGTGGAGGGATTGCCGACCATCGGGGGGAGCCCGCTGCTGTGGTTCCGGATGGCGCTGGGGAGCGTGCTGCTGCTCTTCGACATCGGCAACCTGGTACTGATCTATTGGCTTGGCTGCACCTTACACGGAAAGAACAGTGGACTGCAAATCGGCTGGATTTACGCCCTGCTGTTCACACCGCTAGCAGTCTGGCTCGGATGGTTCGACACCATGCCCCTGTTCTTCCTCCTTCTGGGAACAGCACTGATCGTGAATGGGAAACCGCGGGGCGCGGCGCTGGCAGCCGGACTGGGCTTCATGGTGAAGGTGCTGCCCATACTGGTACTCCCAGTGCTGCTAAAAGTCGAACGTAGACTTTGGCGCCGGCCTGAGCTCGTGGCATGGGCGGGGTTGGCCGCCGCAGCCGTCGCCGCGCCCTTCTTGCTGCTGGCACCCCAGTACCTGGCGGCCTCCTTCCTGTCTATGACCTCTCGCTCCCCCTGGGAGACTGTGTGGGCAATAGCAGAAGACTACTACGGGTATGGCTGGGTGACGCCACTGCAAAACAGGTTCGATCCTTCAACAGCGACGGACACTACCTATACCAGCCATCTGCCCTGGATGGCCATCAGCCTCGCCTTCGCCGCCATTTACCTGCTGATCTGGACTCGCCCCCTCCACCTCGAGCAACCATTCAACGTCGTGGCGTTCTCCGGTCTCACCCTGAACATCTTCATGCTCTACTCCAAGGGCTACAGTCCACAATTCCTGCTTTACCTGGTTCCCTTCGCCCTCTTGGTCCTTCCCCGGTGGCGGGCCGTAACCTACATCACGGTATTGAGCTGCATCAACTTACTCGAATACCCTGTCTACGTGGTGCTGTTTCGAGACCAGAACTGGATAATGCGGGATCTCGTCTTTATGCGGTCTCTGCTGCTGCTGATCCTCACCTGGGAGTATCTCACCCTTCTCGGGCTGCTCCCTTCATTGGTCATGGCTCGGAGGCTGGCAGCCTATGGGACAATAACAGCATTCCTGGGATGGGGACTGATCTCAATACCCGCTGCCGGAAATGAGTGGGTTCATAGCTCTCAGGAACGGGACCCCAACGCGGCCATGATCGACTATCTGGCAGCCAATGCTGGCCCCAGTGCTGCCGTCGTCTTCACCGATCCCGGTCTCTACAGAGCACTATACCCCTATCTGTTCCAGCGAACCAACTTGCTGCTGATCGATCCGGCCATCGACGACCGGATTGCCTCCCTCTCTCTTGCCGGCCGCTCGGTGCCTTCCAACAGGCCGGACCTTGCCACCAGATTGGATCAGATCGCCTCGACCTACTCAGAGGTCTTCAGCCTGAGCCTGGTTAGCGACCAGCGTTGGAAACAGGTTGGGCTGTTGCTGGCCACCCGAGAAGTGTTGATCGCCTCTCGCAGGGTCAATGATCTATCAGTCAATCGTTGGAGGGCAAAATAGGATCCGCTATTGGGAGTGCTACGTCCCTTGCTCTTCACTGACAATTGATAGTTGAAGTTGCATATTGCCAGAATGTTGCACACCACCTATACTATGCCGGTCTGTTCCTCGCAGGTATCCCCCTCATGTTTAAGATCGGGATCCGACAGGATCGCCCTGGAGGTGACGGGTTGGAGGCAAGGAATCTGTTGTTGATCGACGACGAGCCGGCCATCCAGACTCTGGTGCGGCTGGTAATGGAGGGCGATGGATGGAAGGTGCTGGTGGCAGGTGAAGGCACCCCAGGCCTGGCGCTCGCCCGCGAGCAGCACCCCGACGTCATCCTCCTCGACGTCGCGCTGCCCGACATGTCCGGTCTTGAGGTATGTCGCCAGTTGAAGGCGGACCCGAACACGGCCTCGATACCCATTGCCATGCTCACAGCCATGGCCCAGGAGACCGACCGAAGGGCCGCCCTGTCACTCGGCGCCGACGACTACGTTACCAAGCCCTGGAGGCCGGCGGCTTTGATCACCAGGGTCAGTGGCCTGCTGGAGAAGAGACGCAGCGGCGGCAATCTGCTCTGAATCTCCGTTAAATATTGCTACCCAGGGCTAACCACAGTTCATGTCTTGCACCATCACGCCTGCGGTTGACACCGATATGTATTGGAGTTAGAATCCGTGCATCGCTCGTTCGGGGAAATCTCCGTCCACCCTCCTTTCTCCTTTGATGCCGCGCTCGGATGACGACGGTCCCAGACCGGCTCGCGATTCCATCAGTCGGGCGTTGAAGGGCCGAATTAGTACGGGAGGGTTGCCGTTCTCAGCCGGCGTCGGGGAAGCCGGAATTCCTCCCTCAGCAGGAGACTCAGCGTGGAGATCATCTGGCTCGGACACAGCTGCTTCCGTCTTCGGGGCAGGGATATCACCATCCTGACAGATCCGTTCGACCGCAGCTCCGGCTATCACCTGGGGAAGGTGGAGGCGGACGTGGTCACGGTATCTCATCAGGCTCCAGACCACAGCAATGTCAAGGCTGTTGCCGGGAATCCGCGTGTTGTGGATGGGCCTGGCGAGTACGAGAACGCCGGCGTCTTTATCACCGGAGTTGCCACGAAGCGAGATCAAGGTGCCGGCAAGCCCGCGGAGCGGAACACCGCTTACCTCATCGAGATGGATGACATGACCATCTGCCACCTGGGAGACCTGGGCCACATTCTCACGCCGCAACAGGTGGAACAGATGAACAGCGCCGGCATCTTGCTCATTCCGGTGGGGGGCAACAATACCATCAACGCCGGGCAAGCCGCCGAGGTGGTGAGCCAGATCGAGCCGCGTATCGTCATACCAATGCACTATCAGACCGAAGCGACCACGCTGGAACTGGAGCCGGTTGGCAAGTTTCTGCGAGAGATGGGAGTGAAGGACCCCAGCCTGCAGCCCAAGCTGGTCGTAAGTAAGGGAAGCCTCCCGGAAGAGACCACAGTCGCACTGCTGGACTACAAGCGGTAGGACGCAAAGGCCACACTGGAAGGAAAGGACAATGCCCAACCCAACGCTCAATCGGCGGTATCAGAGGCTGATAGATCAACTGGATAGGGTGCATGACTCCACCAGGGAGATGTTTCTCTATCTATTCGCCATGGTAGCGGTTGGCCAGGGCATCATCGAGCTCGCCCGTGTCCAGGAAGAGAAGGGCCGTCGCGTCCTCGTGATGATCGATCCCCTCAAGAAGCAAGAGTTTAAGGTGCTCTACCCTCAGGGTCTCGATCCCGAATTTGCCCAAACCGCCATCGCGGAGATGGAGCGATTGCTGAGCGACGACTCCACCGGCACCAGTATGGATGCCACCCTCTTCCGCCAACTGTACGAGATCCATCCCTGCCGCAACTGCATCTATCACTCGGATCGTTACTGGCAATTCTGCGCGGAGTGCCATTTCGCCGGCTATCCGATCAACTTCGAGAAGCGCGGGAGGGAATAGGTCCCCTGATATCATTGCCGTGAAAGGGGTGGTGCAGGGTGTCCGAAAGCGTCGAAGCAGGTCCCGAAGCAGCTCAAACGGCTCTGGTAGGGCAACAGAACGGCCCTCTGAGTAAGAGTGAATCCCCCTGGATAAGCATCGCCCTGCTGGCCGGCATCGGGCTGCTCTTGTACTTGGTGCGACAGATCCTTCCGCCATTTGTCATGGGCGCCGTGCTGGCCTACATCTTCAGCCCGGCCGTAGGCTACATCGAGCAACGCGCGCGGATGCCCAGGATCCTCGCCGTGCTTTCATTCTTGCTTCTCCTGTTGGGTCCCCTTGCCATCCTCGCATGGCTGGTGGAGCCAGCTCTCGTGCAAGAGACTAAGGAGTTGGGCTCAAACTCCCCGGCTATCCTGAACAACCTATCGCTCCAACTGTTCGGGGGACAGAGCATCAACATCTTGGGGCAGGTGGTAGATTCTAACTCGGTCGCCAACTACCTGCTCGGCGCCCTTCTGGATTTCCTTGGGACGCCCGCCCAGGCCATCCGCGTGGCAGCTTCAGCGGTCGAAGTTGCGCTAGACGGATTTCTGTCCCTGGTGCTCCTATTCTATTTCCTGCTGGAACCCAAACGGTTCGCCGGGGCGGTGCTTCGCCTGGTACCCTCACACTACAGGGAGCAGCTGCAGGAAGTCGCCAAAGACATACACCTGGTGTTGGCCCGCTATATCCGAGGACTCCTCTTCCTGGTGATCCTGATGTCGACCACAACGTGGGTCGGGCTCTCGCTGATC
>DAHXJB010000510.1:0-1529 GCA_027372455.1 Chloroflexota bacterium
CAACCCATGGGGCAGGGGGCAAGACCAAGCGGTGTTTTCATCCGACGTGCCGGGCCGGGTACCCCCCCACTCAACCGTGGTTGAAGGATGGAGATGAAATGAAGGATCGGCCCTCGACTTGCTTTTGGACTGGAGTTACCACACACCAGTCCTTGGGAGCCAGTCGATGCTCGATCCTTCGACTCAATTCTGTCACAACGTGCGTCCTGAAGTCCACGATGGCTTGCCGGTGGAAGTCCGGTCGAAGGAGGTGCCAGGACCCTTCGTAGCAGCCCGCTGGCGTACGGGGAGACTCGGGCGTCAAAGCGCGGGGTCGAGCTCTCGAAAGGAGAGTGCAAACCGCCGGTCCGCAGCATGAAGCGAAGCCTGCCGCGTCGAGAAGAATTCCCCGGAAGGGGCCAACAGGGAGCCGAGCCTGGGTTGTGAGGGCGAAGGCCATGGAAGGTGTGAAGAGCTTGGAAGTGCAGCACCGAGGAACCCTGCGGCGTAGAGGGCGTGGAACGGCGGGACAGCCATCGTGGGAACAGGAGAGACCCGTCTCCGCCCCAGCGGTGAGACCTACGGGGTGCCACCCCGGGGGTGGACTGGGAGCGACGAACCCTATAAGCGTGATGAGCGTGAAGAGGGGGAGAGCGGAGCGGGGGTCGGAGCGGCCCATAGTACCGTTGAGGCCGAGGGAGCACAACCTGGGCGGAGGGAAGGGGCCGCACTTGGTCTGCGTGTCCGAAGGGGGTAAGGGCTGGTGAATGCCGTAGTGGCTAACGACACCGTAGACGCTGCACGACGACTCCAGAGGGCACTGTATCGAGCCGCGAAGGCGAGTGCTGAGCGGCGGTTCCATGCGCTCTACGACAAGGTGTACCGAAAGGACATCCTGGAGAGGGCATGGCGGGAGGTAAGAGCCAACGCTGGGGCAGCGGGCATTGATGGCGCGACCATCGAGGAGATTGAGCAGGAAGGGGTCGAGGGGTTCCTGGCCAAGCTGGCGGAAGAGTTGCGGGAGGGGCGATACCGGCCACAGCCAGTGCGCCGGGTGTACATCCCGAAGGCAGACGGGCGCCGGAGGCCATTAGGCATCCCGGCTGTACGAGACCGGGTGGTTCAGGCTGCCGTGAAGGTGGTACTGGAGCCGATCTTCGAGGCCGATTTCCGGGGCAGTTCCTACGGGTTCAGGCCGAAGCGGAGTGCGCACCAGGCCATGGAGCAGCTACGCGTGGGAGTGAACCGAGGAGGGAGCTGGGTAGTGGACGCGGACATAGAGGCGTTCTTCGACCGGATCGATCACGGAGTGCTGATGATGCTGGTGGAGAAGCGGATCAGTGACCGTCGGACACTGAAGCTGCTGAGGCAGATACTGGAAGCGGGCGTCCTGGAAGATGGGGAGATAAGGCCCACCGGCCAGGGCGTGCCTCAGGGAGGCGTGATCTCCCCGATGTTAGCGAACGTGGCGCTGAACGAACTGGACGAGTTCTGGGAAGACCATTGTCGCTACCTGTCCACGCCTGCGCCATTGCTTGAATCTCCAGCAT
>DAHXJB010000557.1:0-5980 GCA_027372455.1 Chloroflexota bacterium
TGGGCGTCATCATCGAGAGGTTGGCCTACCGACCCCTGAGGAACGCCCCCCGGATCGCGTCGCTGATCACGGCGATCGGCGTCTCGCTGTTCCTGGAGTACGGAAGTAGCCTCAAGTTTGTGTTCGGCCCCGATATTCGTACCTTTCCGAGGCCGTTCGCCATCACAGACGTCTTCAAGGTCGGGACACTCACGATCACGAATATGCAGATCATAATCTTGGTTGTGACTATCCTGTTCCTCGCTTTGTTGCAGCATATCGTGTACAGAACCAAGATGGGCATCGCGATGCGGGGCGTCTCGTTCGACTTCGATACGGCTAAGCTGATGGGCATAAACGTGGATCTGGTGGTCTCCTTTACCTTCGGCCTGGGGTCTGCCCTGGCCGGCGTAGGGGGCATTCTGTACGCTATCGCCTATCCGCAGGTGCAGCCTTTCATGGGCATCATGCCGGGGTTGAAAGCATTCACCGCGGCCGTTCTGGGAGGTATCGGGATTATCCCTGGCGCTATGCTCGGGGCGTTGATTATGGGTCAGGCCGAGGTGCTGACGGCAGCCTTCGTCTCCACAACCTGGAAGGATGCGGTAGCGTTTGGAATTCTGATCATCGTCTTGATGATCAAGCCTACCGGGTTGTTGGGGAAGCGCGGCACGGACAAGGTCTAGGAGGCAGGTATGAAGCGGTCGTCATTGGTGGCCCTGGTCGTCGCGATCCTGGCCGCCGTCGTCATACAGCTGCTGCTGGTTACGGGAGTGCTGGACCCCTACGCTGAGCTGATCATTCAGTACGCCTGCATCGTCACCATTACCACGCTCGGTTTGAATATCATCTACGGCTTCAATGGCCAGTTCTCCCTGGGGCACGTGGCCTTCTACGGTCTCGGCGCCTACTCGTCTGCCCTCATAACCAAAGAGGTGACGGGAACCAATCCATTGGGTTTTCTGGGCGCTATCATCATCGGTGGTCTGGTCGCGGCGGTGGTGGCGTTTCTTGTTGGAATGCCGATCTTGCGTCTCAAGTCCGACTATCTGGGTATCGCGACGCTGGGCTTCACTATCATAGTGAAAGTGTTTTTCGACAACGCCGACACCTGGATCCCGGCCATGGGTGGGGCACGCGGGATGACGGCGATCCCCCGGCTGACCAGCTGGCCATGGGTTGCTACCATCACAATCCTGGCCGTGATCCTGATGCGGAACTTCGCCTACTCGAATCAAGGCCGGGCCGCCATGTCGATTCGGGAAGACGAGATCGCCGCGAGCGCCATGGGGGTGAACACGACAAAGTACAAGACCATCGCTTTCGTGATGGGTTGTGCCTACGCGGGTGTGGCGGGCGCTCTGTATGCCCACCTCTACGCATTCCTGCACCCGAGCAACTTCGACTTCTTGAAGACCTTCGACCCGCTGTTGATCGTGGTGCTCGGGGGCCTCGGCAGCATCAGCGGAACCATAATCGCGGCCATCGGCTGGACCTTCTTGCTGGAGGGTCTGCGCATTGTCCTCCCGTCGGACATTCTCGACCTTCGCTACGTGATCTATCCGCTGCTCCTGATCATCGTGATGCTGTTGCGTCCGACCGGTCTGTTCGGTGGGATGGAGCTTCCGTTCCTGCGTGCTCCGAAAGTTCCAAAGATGGAGAAGAGGCCACAAAGTGCCGTTGCTGAAAGTCGATAACCTCACCAAGACCTTCGGCGGTCTCAAGGCCGTCAACGGCGTCTCCTTTCATATCGAGGATGGAGAGTTGATTGGGCTGATCGGGCCCAACGGTGCAGGAAAGACCACGATCTTCAACCTGATCACCGGCCACTACGAGCCCTCCGGAGGGGACATCCTGTTCGACTCGCGTAGCATAGCGGGAATCGCGCCGCATGCCGTAACTGAGCTCGGCATCGCAAGGACCTTCCAGAACATTCGTCTCTTTGGGAACCTATCGGTATTGGACAACGTGAGGATCGCCTACAACTGCCGCGTCAAGTACAATCTGCTTCAAGCCTTCTTCAGGACCGCGGGTTTTGCCGGGGAGGAGCAGAAGCTGGCACTGCAGGCGCAGGATCTGCTGGCCATGTTCAACCTCGATGGGAAACAGGACGAACTGGCCGGAAGCCTCCCCTATGGTGAGCAAAGACGGCTGGAGATCGCCCGAGCCCTTGCCACAAGACCCCGACTGCTGCTCCTCGACGAGCCGGCCGCCGGCATGAACCCGGCTGAGGTGTCTACGCTGATGGAGATGATCGAGTTCATCAGGAAGCGGTTCAATCTCAGTATTCTGCTGATCGAGCACCAGATGAAGGTGGTAATGGGGATCTGTGAGCGGATCGAAGTGATGGACTTCGGAGAGATCCTGGCAGAGGGCACTCCCTCGGAGATCCAGAACAACCCGAAGGTCATCGAAGCCTATCTAGGGAAGGACGTAGCGTAAGTGCTTCTCGAAGTACAGGACCTGAGCGTATTCTACGGGAGTATACAGGCCATTAAGGGGATCTCCTTCAAGGTCGACGAAGGGGAGATCGTCACCCTCATCGGGGCCAACGGCGCCGGCAAGAGCACCACCCTGAAGACCATCTCGGGGCTCACCAGACCGAAGGGTGGATTCATCAAGTTCGATGGCAACGACATTTCCAGCCGTGCCCCTCACCTGATCGTGGCCGACGGCATATCCCACGTTCCTGAGGGCAGGCGGATGTTCGCCAACCTGTCGGTGCGGGAGAATCTTCTGCTGGGCGCTTTCACCGTCAACGACCGGAACAAGATCTCCAGGAACATGGAGCGGGTCTTTGCTCGTTTCCCCAGATTGAAGGAGCGGCTCAACCAGCCCGCGGGTACTCTTTCCGGCGGCGAGCAGCAGATGTTGGCGATGGGGCGAGGGTTGATGTCGGAGCCCAAGCTGTTGCTGCTGGACGAGCCCTCCATGGGGCTTTCCCCGATCCTGGTGCAGCAAATCTTCGACATTATCCGTGAGATCAACCAGGCTGGCACCAGCATCCTGTTGGTCGAGCAGAACGCCTTCATGGCGCTGGGTATTGCCTCCAGGGCCTACGTCCTGGAGACCGGGAGGGTGGTGCTTTCGGGGGATGCCGCTCAGAGGAGGGAGGATCCCAAGGTCCGGGCTGCCTACCTGGGCGACGTGGTGGAGGTTGCCTCGGCCAATGGTAGTGCGCAGGAAGGGACGCCTGCGTAGCCTGTAGACGACGGTCATGGGGTCCCCTGCTGTTCAGGATCGCCCCTTTGTCCTGGCCTTCTCACCACTCCGTAGCTTCCCCTCTCAATTCTAGCTGACCCAGATCGGGGCCAAGGCTCAACGCTGGCATGAACCTTGCCGCCATAGAGGCGACCCGAGGTGGCATTGCCACACGGGGACACGGATGGTGCAGAGAAGTGAGAGGTAAGTAGAATGGCGAAGCGGTTGTACGTCGGGAACCTCCCGTACAATACCACGGATGACGACCTCCGGACCCTATTTGGTCAAGCCGGCACGGTCGAGGACGCCACAGTCATGACCGAACGTGACACCGGTCGGTCCCGAGGCTTCGGTTTTGTGGAGATGGCCACCGACGCGGACGCGGAGAACGCGGTTCGCATGTTCGATGGCTACACGATGGATGGGCGACAGCTCAGGGTAAACCCCGCGATGGAGCGAGAGGAGCGCGGCGGAGGGTATCGCCGGGGAGGTAGAGGCGGGTACTGAGGTTCTCGTCGGGAGACGATCTCGTTTTCCCAAAACAGAATCTGTGGGGCCCTGATGCCAGCGCATCAGGGCCCCGTGGGCGGGCGCGGCCGATCAGGGACGATCAAAGCCTCAGTTCAATCCGTGGGGCATGTTCCATCTTTCGCAAGACGATCCCTGCCTCCTCGCGGAGGTTCTGGTAGGCCTCCTCCAGTTCGGTCTCGTACGGTGAGCCCGTGTCGTAGACGATTTCCTGGATTCCTGCCTGGATGGACTCATTCAGACAGCTAAAGCAGGGCCGTAGCGTGCTGTAGAGGATGCCCCCCTCGATCGCGGTGCCATGGCGGGCAGCCAACAGCATGGCGTTTGCCTCGGCGTGGACGCAGGTGCAGGTGTCGTAGCCCTGGCCGGGGGGAGCGTCTGAAGCGCAACGAAGGCATCCACCTTCGAAGCAGTTGCGGACTCCCATTGGGGTCCCGTTGTAGCCTGTGGTCACGATGCTGCGGCCAACCACGATGATGGCGCCGACGTGGCGCCGAGAGCAGTTTGACCTGCTGGAGACGTGGTGGGCGATTCCCATGAAGTACTCATCCCAACCCGGGCGCTCTATCATCCAATACACCTCGACTGCAAAGAGATCGGCTGCTCCTGCCAGCCCACACAACGTTATCCTCCTGCCGGACCGCCGTGCAGCCCGGGCTCGGTCATCGCCTCTGGATCGAGCAGCCTGTTCAGCTCATCCTCGGACAGACTGGTGCGACGGCGAGCGACGTTACGGATGGTGTCCCCGGTTCGGAACGCCTCCTTGGAGATCTCGGCGGCGTCGTCGTATCCAATAGCCGGCACCAAGGCAGTGGTGATCGCCAATCCCTTCTCCACCATCTCCGGTCCCTTCTCGGTGGCGCGGAGCCCCCTGACGAGCCTCTCCGAGAAGTTACGGGAGGCCGCGGCCAGCAGACTAATCGATTCCAGCAGATTGCGGGCGGTCACCGGCAGCATGACGTTCAACTCGAAGTTGCCCGACTGCCCGGCGATGGTGACGGTGGTGTTATTGCCCATGACCTGCGCGCACACCATGGTCAGCGCCTCGGCGATCACCGGGTTTATCTTTCCTGGCATGATCGAACTGCCCGGCTGCACCTCCGGGAGAGCCAGTTCGCCCAGACCAGCTCGGGGACCCGAGCCAAGCCAACGCATGTCGTTGGCTATCTTCATCAGGCTGACGGCTACGGTGTTGAGGGTGCCGTGAGCCTGAACGACCGCGTCCAGGGTGCTTTGGGCCTGGAAGTGGTTGTCGGTCTCATAGATTTGCACGCCCGAGAGGGCGGTGAGGCGACGGCACACCCGCTCGGCGAATTCGGGATGGGTGTTGATGCCGGTGCCGACCGCGGTTCCACCAAGAGCCACCTCCGAAAGCTCCGCCTGGGCGGTCCGCAGCCGCCGGACAGCTCGTTCCGTCTGGCCGGCGTAGCCTCGGAACTCCTGGCCGAGCCTTATGGGGGTCGCGTCCTGTAGATGGGTTCGACCCGTCTTCACAACCGGCATGAACTGTTCTGCCTTAGCCAAGAGAGTTTCCTGCAGAGACGAGAGGGACGGGATCAACTCCTGATCGATGGCGGCCATGGCAGAGAGATGGATTGCCGTTGGGATCACGTCATTAGAGGATTGACACATGTTGACGTGATCGTTGGGGTGTACCTCCTTCTTGGCACCCCGCTTGCCACCCAGCAGTTCGCTCGCCCGGTTAGCGATCACCTCGTTGGCGTTCATGTTGGTGGAGGTGCCGGAACCGGTCTGGAAGATGTCCAGCACGAACTGGTCGTCCAGCTTCCCGTCCGCGACCTCACGTGCGGCCTGAGCGGTGGCATTGCCGATACGTGGATCAAGGAGGCCCAGTTCCACGTTGGTCTCGGCGGCGACCATCTTGATCAGCCCCAGAGCCCAGATGAAACGTCTCGGGAACCTGAGCCCGCTGATAGGGAAGTTCTCGCGGGCCCTGGCGGTGGAGGCCCCGTAGTAAGCGTCGGCCGGCACCGACATCTCCCCCATGGAGTCCCGCTCGATGCGCATCTCCTGACTCATCGCGGCTACACCTCCGGCTGGTGGCTGTCCATCGCGCTAGCGCCCGGCGATGGAGAATTCGGGCCCACGGGCCCCAAAGACCATTGTATTACATGCTGTCGCGGCTTCTTCTACTACTCATCGAAGAGCTGTCGTTGAATGTTCTCCACCTGGCCTGCCCTGCGTGCGCTCTCCGCGAGATCGATCTGGAATTGGACGGCGACCAACTGCTGGGGTTGGACCCCGTGGGGGA
>DAHXJB010000550.1:0-9302 GCA_027372455.1 Chloroflexota bacterium
AGCGCCCTCTGGCAGGCCGACCGCACCGGCCCGCGCCGTTTCCCCCTGGCCGACTACGTGCGCCGCCGCATGGCCCACCATTTCGGCGGTTCCCTGCTCGTCACAGACGAATTGCATGAGTACAAATCCCGGGGCTCCGCCCAAGGTCTGGCAGCAGCCGGCCTCGCTGAGGTCTGCGGCAAGACCCTCACCCTCACTGGCACTATCTTCGGCGGCTACAGCTCGACGCTGTTCTACCTGCTGTGGCGCTTCTCCCCGGCGATCCGCTCGGAATTCGGATACCGGGACGAGGCGAAATGGGTCAGTCGCTACGGCATCGTGGAGCGGATCACCAAGAAGGACCCGGATGCATACGCTGACGACGGCCGCCATTCCAAGCGCCGGAGCTACCTGACCCGCACCGTCGAAAAGCCGGGCGTCTCCCCAGCGATTCTGTTCCACCTGATCGGCAACACCGTGTTCCTCCGCCTGGCCGATGTTGCCAAAGACCTGCCGGCCTACACAGAGCGGGTCGCTCTCTTCCCGCTGGATCGGGGCGAGAGCCCGGACGTGCCCTCCCAGGCGAGCAGCTACCACCGGCTCGCCCAGGACCTCTGGCGAGCCGTGGCGGAGGCTCTCCAGGAGGGCTCCAAACGGCTTCTGGCTACCTACCTCCAGGCTTTGCTCTCCTACCCCGACGGCTGCACCCGGGGCGAGACGGTGCTGGATCCGGAGACGGGGAGCGTCCTCGCTCACGCACCGGCCTTGCCCGAGGATCGACTCTATCCCAAAGAGCGGGCTCTGGTGGATCTCGTGCGTCGTGAACGGACCCGGGGAAGACGAGTGCTGGTCTACATCACCCATACAGAGAAGCGAGACATCAGCCCCCGGCTGCGCGCTATCCTGGAGAGGGAGGGGTTCCGAGTAGCCGTCCTGAAAGCGAACACCGTGGCGGCTGATCGGCGGGAGGAGTGGGTCGCCGCCAGGGTCCGGGAAGGGGCAGAGGTGCTGATCTGTCATCCCCGCCTCGTTCAGACGGGCCTCGATCTCGTGGACTGGCAGTCCTTAGTCTGGTATGAGACGGAGTACAGCGTATACGTGATGCGACAGGCAAGCCGCCGCTCCTGGCGTATCGGCCAGCGCCAACCGGTGGAGGTAACCTTCTTCGTCTACGAGTCGACGCTCCAGGCCGACGCCCTGGCGCTGGTGGCCGCCAAGATGCGCTCGGCCTTGATGGTTGAGGGCGAGCTCCCTGAAGACGGTCTGGCGGCCCTGGGGGGTGATGGCCAGGACGTGTTCCTGGCCTTGGCTCGCCGTCTGACGAGCCAGAGTGCACCCGACGGTCAATCGCTGGAAGCGCTGTTCGCTCAGGGCCGCGCGGCCGAGATAGAGGCCGAGGGCTTCCTGGTGGAGGACGATTGGCCGGCCGAATCCGGAACGATCACCGCGCTGCCCCCGGTGCAGGCCCATCCTTCTGCTGGGGTAGCTGACCTGTGGGAGGGGGTCTTCGCAGTTCACTCGCTGCCCGTGGCTGCGGTGGTTCAGGCAGCCTCCCCCAACCCACAGAGCCGAGTAGTCAGCTTCGAGGAGTTGGCGCAGCTCGTTCGCCGGCCCAAGCCACGGCGCAAACCCGTCCCGTCCGAGCAGCTCGCGCTCTTCAACGGCTTGGGTAGATAACCCTTCCCACCGACGAGGGCTGGCTCATGCAGGCAATTCACCATCTGTTAGCATGAGCCAGCCCTTTTTGTTGTCCGGCCATATTGCTCTCTTCGATGACATGGCTTGGAATGGCTTGGAAGCTGACCATCGATGCCCTGACCCATCATTCATGGCCTTCTGATCTCACCTCGAAGGCCACGCGCAGGCCAGTAGAACAAACTACCTGGGAAGCGACGAGGCGCAAACCCCTTTCACGCCAGAGTCGCGGGTCGTGGAGACTGTCTTCGGGGGCGTTGGGAATAAGCCGCAGCCCCGCACCGAGGATTGACATCAACTCCAAGCACGCACTGCTGGCCAGGTCGTTCATATCCGGCACTGGGAAGTGCTGCCCGAGGTCCGGATCAGCAGCGAGGAGCGGCTGCTCATCGAGGTAGTCGGGGATGTTCGTCAGGTATTCGTAGTGGGCCCAATGGAAGAGGATGTCGTCAATTCTATCGAGATTGACAATCGCCTCGCGGCGCGATTGGAACAGGCTGAGGATGCTTTCGGGCGTGAGCGGCATCTGCGCTGGACCCCGCCATTCCCCCGTGGCCTGCGGATCGACGACCCCGGTGATGAGGGGAAGCAGTTCGTCTGGGAGGGGGGACAGTTTGTCTGGATCGCGATTTCCAATGTAGAGCGCCTGCGCCACCGCATCCCGCAGAGCTCTGCGGGCTCGGTTGCCCGCGGCTGGATGGGCGATGACCTCGATCATCTTGCTCGCGACGGCTCGCCCCTGACTCCACGATGCGCCTGTAGCCCCTCTGCACCATGTGCGCAACGCACGACGGACCTGTCGGAGCGGAACAGCACAGTCGCCGAACCACAACCAGTTCCAGACGGGAACGTTGCAGAGACCCCCAACGCACACACACTCTCGGCGCTTGGCCAGAAGGGCCAGGAACAGTTGACGCTGCTCATCGGGCCAGCCTGCAACTACACCCTTCCCACGCCCCAGTCCGTGCCGATCGGGACGATCCAAGAGACCCAGCTCTACCCAGTCATGGACGAGCCGCCCCGAGACCTTGTGACCGCGCTGTTCTGCCGCTGCGAGCAAGTCAGTCTTCGTGTGCTTCGACACTCCAAGTCGCCCTCCGAGGGTGCGTCGTTACATCTTACACCAAAGTGGCCTCCTGTCCTCCCGCCTGAAGCCTGGACAGACACCCGGAGACGAATAGAATGTGGGCGCTGGCGGCGTGTAGATCAACGGTGTCAGAGCATATTCCATGAAGGGAGGTGAGAGACATGAACCGTGCAGACTGGAGTGCCTTGGGCAGCTTGCTCGATATGGCGAGGGCGTGCGTCAGGTACAAGGCGTCGAGGCCCGGCACCCGCGCCTCAGACCGCGCCCTCAGAGCCATTGCAAGGAGCGGACTGAAGGTGTACAAGGCTCGAACGGCCCGGCCGAAGCGTACCAGGCGATAGGATGCCACGCCGAAGACGCCACCCGCCCGATCGGGACTGGTTTCCGGTCGGGCAGGCCGGTCGCATCATTCTGCCCTTGGCCGCTCGGACCGAAGGAGTCGCGATAGCGAACAACGGCCACGGGGCGAGAGAACCTGTTATACTCTGCCTCGCCGACTGCATCGTCTGCCCCACCGCATTCCCCCAGCCCATGGATAACGGCAATACGAGAACAACGTTGTGTGGAGATCCTGCATGGCAGGGACGAAGAAGGCAAGAACGGCAGGAGAGGGCAACGAAGCCGTCTCCCTCTCCTGGCTGCTGGGAAGCTCGGAGCCGGCCGAGAGTGACCACTCTGGCCAATGGCCGGCCGTCGAGAACTACCTCCACGAACTTTTCGAGATCCACTCCTCATGGGCCGGCCGTCCCGAGACCTCCTACTACGGCCCCCTGGAAACCCTACTGAACGAGATCGGCAAGACCCTCAAGCCGAGGGTCCGCTGCGTCATGGCGCTGAAGAACCAGGGAGCGGGGTTCCCCGACGGCGGGTTGTTCACGGCGGACCAGCTCGGCCGGGCGGCCGACGATGTTCCTCTTCTCGACCATGTCCCGGCCTCCGGTGTGATTGAGGCCGAGCACACTGGAGCCATCGCCCTGGAGGAAGCTGACAGCGAGCAGGTCTGCCGGTACTGGGAACGATTCCGCCTCGTCCTGGTCACAACCTTCCGGGACTTCGTGCTGGTGGGGGAGGACGCCGAGGGCAACCGGACTAAGTTGGAGAGCTACCAGCTCGCCGACAGCGAGTCTGATTTCTGGGCCGCCGCGGCTCATCCCAGGAAGATGGCGCGGGAGCACGGAGAGAGACTCACTGAGTACTTGAGGCGGATACTGCTCTACCGGGCCCGCATCCAGGCTCCGGAGGACGTAGCGAGGACCCTCGCCTCCTACGCCCGAGATGCTAGGGTGCGGGTCGAGTCAATGGCAGATCTGCCGGCCCTGGCCGCCGTCCGCACGGCGCTGGAAGAAGCGCTGGGCATCCGCTTCGAGGGCCACAAGGGCGACCACTTCTTCCGCTCCACCCTGGTGCAGACCCTCTTCTACGGGATCTTCTCCGCCTGGGTCCTTTGGAGCAAGCAACGCCCCCAGCGGAGGAACGCCGGACGATTCGCCTGGCGTGAGTCGGCCTGGTGGCTCAACGTCCCCATGATCCGAGCCCTCTTCGAGGAGGTCGCCACTCCCGCCAAGCTGGGGCCTCTCGGGCTGGTGGAGGTGCTGGATTGGACCGGTACCGCTCTCGACCGGGTGGACCCGGACGCTTTCTTCTCTCGCTTCGACGAGGGCAAGGCCGTCCAGTACTTCTACGAGCCTTTCCTCCAGGCCTTCGATCCGGAACTGCGCAAGGAGTTAGGGGTATGGTACACGCCCTCCGAAGTGGTCCGGTACATGGTCGCCCGCGTCGATACCGTCCTGCGGAACGAGCTGGGCATTCCCGACGGACTCGCGGATCCTCGCGTCAACGTGCTGGACCCCTGCTGCGGGACCGGTGCGTATCTGGTGGAGGTGTTGCGTCACATCGCCGCGACCCTTCAGGCGAAGGGAGAGGAAGCTCTCCTGGGCCACGACTTGAAACGCGCCGCCCTGGATCGGGTCTTCGGCTTCGAGATCCTCCCGGCTCCCTTCGTCGTGGCCCACATGCAGCTCGGCCTGCTTCTGCAGCAGTGGGGCGCGCCTCTCTCCGCTAGCAGTCGGGAGAGGGCCGGCGTGTACCTCACCAACGCCCTCACGGGCTGGGAACCGCCGGACCCGGGCAAGGAGCGAGTAATCCAACTCCAACTGGCGGGTATGCCAGAACTGAGGGAGGAACGGGACGCTGCACGGAAGGTCAAGCGGGATGTGCCTGTCCTGGTGATCCTCGGCAATCCCCCTTACAACGGCTTCGCCGGGATGGCGGTGGACGAGGAGCGCCAGCTCACGGATGCCTACCGCACGACGAGGCGAGCACCCGCCCCCAGAGGACAGGGACTCAACGACCTGTACATCCGGTTCTTCAGGATGGCGGAGCGGCGCATCGTGGAGAGCACCGGCAAAGGCGTCGTGTGCCTTATCTCCAACTACTCGTGGCTGGACGGGCTGTCGTACACGGGGATGAGAGAGCACTACCTGGATGCCTTCGACGCCATCTGGATCGACTGCCTCAACGGCGATAAGTTCAGGACCGGCAAGCTCACGCCCGAGGGCCAGCCCGACCCCAGCGTCTTCTCGACGGAGCTGAGCCCCGAGGGGATTCAGGTCGGCACCGCCATATCGCTGCTGGTGCGGAGGGAAGCTCACGCCGAGGCAAACGAGGTGCGGTTCCGGCACCTGTGGGGCAAGACGAAGCGGGCTCAACTGCTGGAGACGGCCGAGCAGGACGGGCAGCCGCTATACGAGAAGGTGTCCCCGTCCCTGGAACTCGGGCTCCCCTTCATGCCAACGAGCGTGGAGTCGAAGTACCTGACGTGGCCCTCGCTGCCCGAGCTGTTCCCGGTGTGGTCTCCTGGCGTCAAGACCAGCCGCGACCTCGATCTGGTGGACATCGATCAGTCGAGGCTGGAGCAGCGCATGCAGTCCTACTTCGACTCGAGCCTATCCGACGAGGCCGTTCGTCGTCTAGCACCATCGCTCATGGGTTCGGCTGGCGGTTTCGACGCCTCCGCGACCCGCCGCTACCTGCTTCAACGGGGGCTTTCCTCTGGCTCCATCGTGAGATACTGCTATCAACCCCTCGATCTTCGGTGGGTCTACTGGCACCCCGAGACCAAACTGGTCGATCGAAAGCGTGAGTCGTTGTTCGCGGCATCCCGGGAGGGCAACCTGTTCCTCACCTCCCGTCAGAGAGCGGAGCGTGGTCGGGAAGGCACGCCTTTCTTTGTGACCAGGCACCTCCCAGACTGGCACATGACGAGGCCCGGGAGCATCTGCTTCCCTCTCTACCTCCGTGGTTTCTCTGGCCAGGATCAGCGGGCGCTCTTTGAGGAGTCAGCTACTCCCGGTGGATGCGAGAAGGCTAACCTTTCGGACGCTGCCAGAAGCTACTTGGCCTCTCTGGGCATCCCCCGACCTGAAGCCGACGAGGCCACCGCCAGCCTGCTGTGGTTGCATGCCCTTGCCATCGGCTACTCGCCCAGGTATCTCTCTGAGAACTCCGATGGGGTCCGGGGGGACTGGCCGCGGATCCCGCTTCCCGCATCGGCGGAGATTCTCGCGGCCTCGGCCGACTTGGGCAGGCAGGTGGCGGCCCTCCTGGATACCGAGACGGCGGTGCAGGGCACATCTGCTGGTTCCCTGACGGCGGAGATGAGGACTATCGCCCTGATCTCCCGAGTCGGGGGTGGCGCTCTGAACGGTGCGGCAGGCGATCTGGACGTCATCGTCGGCTGGGGCGATCCAGGAAAAGATGGCGTCACCATGCCAGGCCAGGGGCGGATTGAGACCCGAAACTACACCCCGAGCGAATTGGCTGCTCTGCATGAGACTGCTGAGCGCATGGGCATCTCCTTCGATCTGATCCTCGATAGCCTGGGTAACGCGACCTACGACGTGTACCTCAACCCGCTCGCCTACTGGCGAAACGTGCCGGCTAAGGTGTGGAGCCACACCATTGGCGGCTACCAGGTGATCAAGAAGTGGCTCAGCTACCGGGAGAAGGGCCTACTGGGGAGAGGGCTTTCTCCGGAGGAGGCGCGCGAGGTGCGGGACATGGCGCGGCGCATCACAGGGCTACTACTGTTGGGTACGCGCCTGGACAACAATTATATGGCAGCCAAGGAGTCCACTTTCGATTGGTCGACAGTCAAACCCTGACAACGAATTGCCCCATGACTGGCGATAATTCGGTGCCGCGGAGCATTCAGCATATGTCACAGCAACGGATCGAGTTGAACGGCTTCCAGGTCAGCTTCTCCTCCCCGACCTTTACTGCAAACGTGCGGGATATGTCCGAGAGTGAGGAAATCCAGCCTCTACGGGAGGAATGGGGAGACTCCTGGTTCTTCTACTGGGAGGAGGGCAAAGTCTACGGCTTGCCACGAACACCGAACGCTGGGTTGCCTTTCGGTCAGCCGAGCACCTTGCGCTGCGATGAGCACCTCAAGCTGCTCGCGGCTCGCGTAGCTGACATCCTCCCCGGAAAGTTCCCGAAGTACGAAGCCTTCCGACTCCGTCCCTTCACCTTTCTCGGCCAGAAGGACGAACTTGTCGACGCCATCAGCAGTACGATAAAGGGGCTGCCCCCTCTGCTCTCCTACTTCAAGATCCGCCCGAAGTTCCAGCTTGAGGCGAAACTGGTGGAATTCCGGGACGGCGAGACCTCGATGGGCCTCTTCATGGATGTCGGCATGAGATGGGAGATCCTCGCCCCGCTCGATGAGCTCGTGAGAGCACACGTCGACCTGATGGACCTCTATGTTGTCCGACGCGAAACGGAGCCGGATCAACGCAGGCTGGTGGGTAGGATTGACCGAATCGAGGGTACTACTGTTTTCCTGTCCGAGGCATTCGATGAAGTCAGCAGTGTCGATGTCAGCAAGGTTTGGCTCGAAGGATCGAAGGCAGCCTTCGCTCGGTGTCTGAAGACGATCCTTGGAGCGCGGTATCAGGAATTCGACGCCGAGCGGGACCACCAAGAGGCCCGCTTCTTCACAGGGCCAGCCATGGACGGTCTACTAAACACGATGGGGGGATTTCTGCGGAAGGCTTCGCCGATGCAGCTGACCAATGGCTTGCAGTGCACCGTGGGAGCCCGCATAGTGGTGGCGAACGCATCCGACTACAAGTCGGTGGTGCCCGTGTCCCCCGTCGAATACTGCTTTGACGCAGCCCGGACTAAACGAGCCTCTCACCCATGGACCGGGATCGAGAAATACGGTCCGTTCAGTCGAGAGACCTTCGCGAAGAAGTCTCCTCGGATTCTGGTAGTCTTCCCGGATACGGTCCAGGGCGCCGTGGAGACCTTCCTGCGCAGCTTTCGAGATGGCATCGCCATTGCGGATCCGAATGGGCGATCCTACTATTCCAGCGGCTTTGGAGCGACCTTCGGGCTTGTCAATCCCGAGTTTGCCTTGTGCCGCGTACCGTGGCTGGAAAACGCTAAGCGCGATCCCGCAGGATCCTATCGACGGGAGTTGGAGGAACTCCTGCGCAATTCGGATGCACTTCCGGACGCTGCGCTGGTGGTCGTCTTGGACGAGCACTCCCAGTTGCCTGAAACGCACGACCCGTATCTCCACGCAAAAGCTCTTCTTCTGATGGCCGGCATCCCAGTACAAGAAGCTAGACTGTCGACCATAGCCAAGCCGCACGAGTCCCTGCAGTTCATATGCCAGAATCTGAGTATCGCCCTCTACGCTAAGCTGAATGGCACGCCCTGGACAGTCGATCATGACCTCACCATCAACGACGAACTGGTGATCGGGATGGGGACCATCGAGGTATCCGGTAGCAGATTCACAGGTCGACAGCGCTATGTCGGGATTACCACAGTCTTCAGGGGTGATGGGAACTACTTGCTTGCCCACTCGTCGAAGGAGTGCACCTACGACGAGTATCCTAGAGTCCTGCAATCTACGACGACCAACATCCTGCGAGAAATCAAGGAACGGAACGGCTGGAGAGCGGGCGACACGGTGCGAGTGGTCTTCCACGCGTTCAAGCCACTGCGCAGGAGCGAAATCGCCGAGATTACGTCCGGATGTGTGCGAGAGGTCGGCAGCGAACAGAACATTGAGTTCGCCTTCGTGACCATCTCTGAGGACCACCCTTTCAAAGCCCTCGACAAGGCCCAACCCGGAATCTGGGTGAAGAGGCGCGGTTCTCAGGTGCGCAAGGCTATCTACGTACCTGAGCGGGGGACGATCATACAGTTGGGAAGATACACGAGGTTACTGTGTGCCAACGGCCCATCTTTGGTCAAGCGGCCGAACTCGCCGCTGCCAGCACCTCTGCTGGTCCATCTTCACAAGGAGTCCACCTTCAAGGATCAGACGTACCTCTCGGAACAGGCGCTGAAGTTCACTGCGCTGTCCTGGCGCTCCACATTGCCCGCAAGCCGGCCGGTGACGGTTTACTACTCCGAGCTAATTGCCAGCCTTCTGGCTCGCTTGCGTGCTGTCCCTGACTGGTCACCAGCAATGTTGAACATCAAGCTGCGTACAAGCCGATGGTTTCTGTAGTTAACCCGACGG
>DAHXJB010000567.1:0-10036 GCA_027372455.1 Chloroflexota bacterium
CGGTCCAGATACCAATGGAGAAGGCGGCCGGCAAGGTGCGCGAAGTCACGCTGGGGGCGACCGCCGCCGAGGGAGGCACACGGACCAGCACCGTCACCGTGGGCGGCGAGAGCAGCCTGCCCTTCCTGCACTTCGAGTCCCCAATGCCCCACCGGCCGGCGGTGGGCATCGAGATCCACGACTGGAATCCCGATGACTGGGCCCCGCACTTGAAGGAAGCGTGGGGCGATGTCATGAACGATCCCACCGAGTGGGCCAAGGCGGCGGTGAAGGCCGGGGCGGATCTGGTGGTACTGAGGCTCACCGGAACCAACCCGGACGGCTTGAATCGCTCGGCCGAGGAGGGTGCCGAGACGGTCAAGGCGGTGCTGAAGGCGGTGGGTGTCCCTCTCATTGTTTACGGCCCTGGGCAGGCCCAGAAGGACAACGAGGTGCTGCTCAAGGTCGCCGAGGCGGCTGCTGGCGAGAGGATCGTTCTCGGCGACATCGAGAACACCAACTACCGGACCATCGTAGCGGCGGCGCTGGGAAGCGGCCATCTGGTGATTTCCCAGTCCCCAATCGACGTGAACATGGCCAAGCAGTGCAACATTCTGGCCACCGACATGGGACTGCCCCCGGAACGGCTGATGATGGACCCCACGACCGGAGCGTTGGGCTACGGCTTGGAGTACACCTATTCCGTTATGGAGCGACTGCGGCTGAGTGCCTTCCAGAACGATCCCATGACTCAGTTCCCCATGATCTGCACGGTCGGAGAGGAGTCCTGGCGCCAGAAGGAGTCGAAGACCTTGGATGGGGTGCCCGAGGCCTGGGGCGACATCAAGGAAAGGTCTATCGTTTGGGAGACGCTGACCGCCACCACGCTGCTCCAGGCGGGTGCGGATATCCTGGTGCTACGGCACCCCAAGTCGGTGGAGCAGGTGAAACTGGCCATCGACAAGCTGATGAAGGCGTAGGGGGTTAAGGCGAGATGGCTCTAACTGGACTGGATATCTACAAGCTGCTCCCCAAGACGAACTGCAAGGAGTGCGGCTTCCCTACATGCCTGGCCTTCGCCCTAAAGCTGGCGGCGAAGGGCGCTGAACTGAGCGCCTGTCCCCACGTTTCGGAGGAGGCCAAGGCTGCTCTGGAATCGGCGTCCGCGCCGCCCATCAGACTGATAACCGTTGGCGCCGGGGATCACAAGATAGAGGTTGGGAACGAGGTCGTCATGTTCAGACATGAGAAGACCTTCTATCACCAGCCTGGGCTTGCCTTCCGGGTCAAGGACACTCAGTCGGCGCAAGAGGTGGCTTCGGCGGTGGCTGAGGCGGCGGGCTACGTTGTCGAGCGGGTTGGCATGACTCTGGCTCTGGACGCCATAGCGGTGGAGAACACGTCGGGCGAACCGGGCGCGTTTGTGGAGTGTGTGAAGGCGGTCAGGGCGAACGCCAAGCAGCCGTTGATACTGATGTCGCGAAACCCTGCTTCCATCGAGGCGGCGCTCGCGGCAGGTGCCGGCGACAAACCTTTGATCTATGCTGCCGACGCCGAGAACTGGCAGTCTATGGCGGCACTGGCGACCAAGTTCAGCTGCGCGCTGGTAGTGCGAGCGAACGGGGAGCTCGAGGAGTTGGCCACGCTCACCGATCAGGTGATGAAGGCAGGTGTGGCTGATCTGGTGCTGGACCCCGGATCTCGGGATCTATCCGCGACCCTGGCCCATGCGACGCAGATTCGCCGTCTGGCCATCAAGAAGAACTTCCGTCCCCTCGGGTTCCCGGTCATCACCTTCCCGGGCGAGGGCGCTGAGTCGATCGAGCAGGAAGCCGTCGCGGCCAGCGTGCACATCACCAAGTACGCGGGTATAGTGGTGCTGGATCACTTCAATCCATGTGTCGTGTATCCTCTCCTCACCCTGCGTCAGAACATCTACACCGACCCACAGAAGCCGATCCAGGTGTCCCCGGGCATATACAAGTTTAACGAGCCTAACGCCAACTCGCCGGTCCTGATCACCACCAACTTCTCGCTGACCTACTTCTCAGTGGCTGGTGAGGTCGAGACCAGCAACGTCCCGACCTGGGTGGTGATCGCCGACGCCGAGGGACTGTCCGTGCTGACTGCCTGGGCCGCGGGGAAGTTCAGCGCCGAGAGCATCGCGAAAACCATGAAGAGCTGTGGTATCGCCGAGCAGGTGGAGCGCAAGGTTGTGACCCTGCCCGGACTTGTGGCCACCCTCTCCGGTGAGCTGGAGGAGGAGCTTCCAGGCTGGAAGATCGCCGTGGGCCCCCGGGAGGCCGTGGATCTGCAGGGCTATCTGAAGAGCCTTCGGGGTTAGCATCAGAAAGTGGGGCGGGGGCTTGTCCCCCGCCGCCGAAACAGTGCGAACTGGGCGGCAGGGCACAGAGCCCCGCCCTACTCTAGAGGGAATCCTACGTTGACCATCACCATCGCAATGGCTGGCAAGGGTGGCACCGGGAAAACCACTCTGGCGGCTATGATACTCAAGTACTTGCGCCAGCGGGGCCAGGGAGCCGTGCTGGCGATAGATGCCGACCCCAGCGCAAACCTCAACAGTGCCGTGGGCATGGAGTTGGAAGCCACCGTAGGGGACGTTCGGGAGGAGACCGCCATCCGGACCGGCGGTGGGGTTATTCCCGCTGGGATGGCGACCAGGGACTACCTGGAGCTTCGAATCAACGAGGCTCTGGTGGAGAGCAAGGGGCTAGACCTGATCGCCATGGGTCGACCGGAAGGGCCGGGTTGCTACTGTGCGGCGAACCACGTTCTGCGAGAGGTTGTGGACAGGATCGCGGGTAGCTATCGGTATGTAGTGATCGACAACGAGGCTGGCCTGGAGCACCTGAGCCGCAGGACCACTCGAGACGTGGACTACCTCCTGGTGGTCTCGGATCCGACTGTTCGGGGGTTGGTGGCGGCCGGTCGGGTAGCCGGACTGGTGCAGGAAGTTCAGACCCGGGTGGGCCGAGTCTGCCTGATAGTGAACAGGGTTCAAGGTGCCTTGAGTCCGGCGCTCATGGAGGAGATCCGGCGGCAGGGTCTGGAGCTGGTGGGGACCATTCCGGCCGACCCTCGGGTTGGGGAGTACGATAGCGACGGGGTGCCGCTTGTGGAGCTGCCCGATGATTCCGTTGTGTATCGGTCGGTTCAGGAGATTGTCGATAGGCTGCTGGACGGGAGAGGCTAATAGATCGGGCGGGAGGTGGATGGCGATGGCCCCGACCACAAGGAAGGGAGCCGCCTGGGGTTTCTCGCCCACATAACGTTATTGGGAGGGACGACTATGCTTGTTATCGGAGAGAACATCCACATCATATCTCCCAGAGTCAAGACTGCTATTGATGAGCACGACACCGCTTTTTTCCAGTCGCTGGCAAAGAAGCAGGTGGAAGCAGGCGCGAACTACGTGGAGCTGAACATCGGTCCCTCGCGGAAGCGGGGCGTCGACATAATGCAATGGCTGGTCCCAGAGGTTCAGAAAGTCGTCGAAGTTCCTCTGTCGCTGGATACCACCAATGCCGATGCGATCGAGGCCGGTCTCAAGCTGTGCGAGCGCAGGGCTCTGATCAACTCCACCTCGGCTGAGCAGGCTCGCCTTGCGCGCTTGATGCCTATGGCGGCGGAGCACCATTCCCCGATTATCGCTCTCACAATGACCGAACAGGGTATCCCGAGCACTGGTGATGGTCGTGCTGAGCTTGGTTTTGAGCTGGTCAACGCGGCGGCACAGCACGGGGTAAGCAGTGACAATCTTGTCTTGGACCCCCTTACCCTGCCGGTATCGGCGGACCAGCCCGGTGTTCAAGTCACCGTCGAGGCGGTTCGAATGTTCAAGGGGCTGGCTGATCCGCCGGTGAAAACGGTGGTGGGGCTGAGCAACGTGTCCAACGGCTCTTTGCCGGAGAATCGGCCTCTGATCAACCGCGTCTTCCTCGTGATGCTGCTGGGCGTGGGGTTGGATGCTGCCATCGTGGATCCCCTCGACAAGAAGCTGATGGATGCAGTGAGGATTGTGGAGACTCAGGATGCCAGCACTGGCGCCGGCAAGCTGCTGTGCGCTCTGTACAACGCCTATGCAGCCGGGGAGAGCATCACGCCTGACGACGTGGATATGAGCGATCCGGAGCAGGTGGACATCTGGAAGACCGTTCGAGTCTTGCGGAACGAGGTGATCTACGCCGACTCCTATCTGAGGGTCTAGTCGGTCACCGGTCCAAGAGGCGAAGCTGTTCCAGGAGAAAGTGCCCTACTGGTGGGCTGGAGGCGACAAGGTGGAAGGCGAGAGCAGCGAGGCCATGGTTGTGAGCTCTAGGCAACAGCAATGGGACGCGTTTCGGTCTCTAGTTCAAGGGCTGGAAGAGGAGCGGGACCTGGAGGGGCTGGCCTCCATCGCTGAGAAGAGCTTGATGGGACTGCGGCAACTTTGTGAGAGGCCGGTTACCTGCACGGAGTTGGATCAACTGTTGGATGGCCTTCGTCAGTTGCAGCTGGATGCCTTCGAGTTAGGGGAAGAAAACTAGGAGTTGGCTCCTGCCGACGACTCAGTCGTCGGCAGGAGCGCTCTTGCCTGGCGCGGCCGCGGGCTACGCTGCCCGATGGGTGCCCTTGCGCCCTCGTCTCATGCGAAGCCTTCGCTCGACCCCATATGCGCGCACGGAGCGGGTGGGGATGAAGTGCATTCGACCGAGTCGGGTGGAAGGCAGTCGGTTCCGCTCGATCAACCCCAGGATGCTGCGCTCCCTGATCCCCAGGTAGTGCGCGGCGGCCTTTACCGAGAGGAATCCTGGCACGCGGACGGGTGCAGCCTCGCCTGCAGTAGGCATTTCTTCTGACATGGAGAACCCCTTTCGGGAGGCGGATGGTGTTCCGCTACTCCAGGTATTGACATAATTATACCAGATTGTAGTCATGGCTGGTTGTGCGCTGAGGCCGATGACTAGGGGGCTAGCCACTCGACCCGTCCGCGAGTGGTTAGCCCCCCGGGAGATGCGGCTGATGGTCGCTTGCCGACTACGCTACCAGCATCTTCTGAATGTCCGCCTCCGGCGTGGTCACCAACCGGATGTCCCAGTTCTCGACCAGCGCTTTCAGGATCGCATCGTTCCCCCAGGCCGGCGGGACCGGACCAAGGTAAATGCCCTTCACGCCGAGAGCGAAGAGGCTCCAGAGGATAGACACGGCTTTCTGCTCCATCCAGCTCAGCACCAGAGTGAGTGGCAACTCGTTGATTCCTACCCCGAACAGGCCGGCCAGAGCCTGAGCGATCTCCACCGCGACGATCGCGTCGTTGCATTGCCCCAGATCGAGCAGCCTTGGGACTCCGTCAATCTGGCCGAGATCGAGATCGTTGAATCTGTACTTCCCGCAACCAAGTGTCAGGACCACCGTATCCCGCGGCAACTGCTGGACGAACTCTCGGTAGTAGTGCATCCCCTTCAGTGGTGAGTCGCATCCTCCAACCAGGAAGAAGTGGCGGATCTTTCCGGACTCGACCTGGGCCTTGATCTTGGTGGCCAATGACAGCACTACCGTAGAGGAGAAACCCGTTGTAAGGATGGTTTCGCTTGGGCGATCGGGCAATTCCGGGAGTGTCCTGGCCTTCTCGATCACCGGCGAGAAATCGAAGCCGGAGATGTGCTGGACTCCTGGTAGCTGTGCAGTACCGCAGGTGAACATGCGGTCGGCATATTCGTCCCTGGGGAGCAGCACGCAGTTGGAAGTACCCAGTATGGCCACCGGGTTCTCTGTGAACAGCTGCTTCTGGTCGAACCATGCCTTGCCCAGGTTCCCAACGAGGTGTCGATGCCTCTTCAGTCCGGGATAGGCGTGGGCGGGAAGAAGCTCGGAATGGGTGTAGACGTTGATACCGGTCCCCTCCGTCTGCTCCAGCAGTGCCGACAGCGCCTTGAGGCTGTGGCCGGTGGCGACGATGCCACGACCCTTCACAGTTCCGGTCTGGACTGGCGTCGGAACCGGCTCACCGTAGTTCGCGATGTGTGCTTCCTTGAGCAGCCTCATGGCTCGCACGTTCATCTGCCCGGCTTCGAGCGCGAGCCCGACGAACCCCTGTGGATCGAAGTTGACGTTGGTGAGTGTGGAGTAGAGCGAGTTTTCCAGGAAGGCTTCAATTTCGGGGTCTGAGCGCCCCAGTTCTCTGGAGTGATAGTGATAGGCTGCGATCCCTTTGAGGGCAAAGATCAGGTTGTCCTGCAGGCGTGCTACGGTGGCATCCTTGCCGCAGATGCCGACGGTGGTGCAGGCTGTGCCGCCTGATACCTGCGAGCACTGGTAGCAGTGCATCTCCTGAATTCCGTCTACGGCCATTACGTTTTGTCCTTTCATCGACGTCTTCGTTGCCATGCGATGGCATTCGCGTCAGTCTAGAGAGGGGCGAGACGGTTGCATGCGACAAAAGTCACAATCTTGCCACATCTGGATGGAATGGTGACGTGCATGGGGAGCCGGCTAGCCGATAGCTACAGCCACCTGGTCAATTCAGCTCTAGGCCGCCAGGCGCTCGGGGTTGATCTCGGCCATCGGCGCGGTGAGCGCTTCTCGGAGCAGCTGATCGATGGTATCCACCTGCACGAATCTCATCTCGTTGCGCAACTCCTCCGGCACTTCGGCGAGGTCGCCCTCGTTCCTGCGGGGCAGGATGACCGTGCGCAACCCCGCACGATGAGCTGCCAGCATCTTCTCCTTGATCCCGCCTACCGGCAGCACTTTGCCGCGCAGTGTGACCTCTCCGGTCATCGCGACATCGTGGCGCACCAGTCTGCCGGTCACGAGTGATGCCAGGGCGGTGGCCATAGTGACTCCAGCCGATGGACCGTCCTTTGGGATGGCGCCGGCTGGCACGTGAATGTGGATGTCCTTGTCCTCGAAGATCACGGGATCGATGCCAAGGCGGGTGGCATTAGACCGAATGTAGGAGAGGGCCGTCTGGGCCGATTCACGCATAACGTCGCCCAGCATGCCGGTCAGTATGAGGCGGTTGTTACGGCCTTGCATCATGGTTGCTTCGACGAAGATAATGTCGCCCCCGGTGGGAGTCCACGCGAGACCGGTGGCAACGCCGGGGCGGTCTATCCGCTCGGCGACCTCGGCGTAGAACCGCGGCCTCCCGAGGTAATCGTGGACCGACTCGCCGGTCACTACCATAGGGCCCGTGGCCCCTTCGGCCAGCTGACGAGCTGCTTTCCGGCACACCGTCGCAACCTGCCGCTCCAGATTGCGGACTCCTGCCTCTCGAGTGTAGTCCCGGATTATGGTTAAGAGTGCTTGATCTTCGAAGATCAGTTCCTCGCTGGAGAGACCGTGCGCTCGCAACTGCTCGGGCACCAGGTAGCTGATGGCGATGTGCAGTTTCTCCTCCTCGGTGTAGCCCGCGAGCTCGAGCACCTCCATCCGATCCAGCAAGGGCCCCGGGATGGTGTCCAGATTGTTGACGGTGGTGATGAACATCACCCGAGAGAGATCGAAGGGCACGCCCAGGTAGGAGTCGGTGAAGCTGCTGTTCTGGGCGGGGTCCAGCACCTCCAGGAGGGCCGCGGAGGGATCGCCCTGGTACCCCACGGCCAGCTTGTCCACCTCGTCCAGCATGAAGACTGGATCGACCGTGCCAACTCGCCTGATTCCCTGAATGATGCGGCCCGGCAGGGCGCCCACATAAGTTCTGCGGTGGCCACGGATCTCGGCCTCATCTCGTATGCCGCCCAAGGAGATGCGGATGAACTTCCTCCCCATGGCCCTGGCGATGGACTGGCCCAGGGAGGTCTTGCCGACTCCAGGCGGTCCCACGAAGCAGAGGATAGGCTCCCGCATCAACCCCTCCTCGCCGGGTTCCTCGCCCGTTCGCTCCTCTTTCAGTTTGCGCACGGCCAGGTACTCCAGGATTCGCTCCTTGATGGGATCGAGGTCGTAGTGGTCTTCGTCCAGGACCTGCCTGGCGTGCTGCACGTCTATCCTACCCCCTGTGGTCTCGCTCCAAGGAAGGCTTGCAAGCCAGTCTAGATAGGTGAGGATGATCCCATGCTCCGGTGAGACAGCGGGCAACTGAGCCAGGCGAGCCAGTTCCCTGTCGGCCTCCTGGCGTGCCTCCGACGGAAGATGTGATTCCTCTATCCGCTGACGGATCTGAGCGACCTCTCGGTCTAGTCCCTTCTCTTCTCCAAGTTCTCTTTGGATCGCCCGCAACTGCTCCCTCATGATATACTCGCGCTGGCTCTTGCTGATCCTCTCCTGAGCCTGGCTGCGGATGCTCTCGGTGATCTCCATGACCTCGATCTCACGCTGCAGATGGTCGGTTAGTCTCCGCAGTTTCTCGCGGACCGAGTCCAGCTCCAGAAGAGCCTGCTTGAAGGCCACGTCTCCGCGAACGCTGGAGGCGACCATGTAGGCGAACTCCCTGGGATCTTCGATGGTGGCCGCGGCCGCGCTCAGTTCGTTGGGCAGATAGTTGGAGAGTTCCACCACCCTCTGGAACAGGGTCAGCAGGTTGCGCCGCAAGGCTTCAACCTCCGGGGTGCGCTCCTCCACTTCGGGCCTGAGCTCGGTCTTGGCCACCAGATAGGGCTGCTCTGCGACGTAGTCCAGTATCTGCACCCGTTCCAGCCCTTGGATCGCAACTGTCATCCCGCCCTGAGGCTGCTTCACCAACTGAAGCACCCGGGCTACTGTGCCCATTCCGTACAGGTCCGCGGGGCCGGCCCCCTCAACCTCGGCTCGTCGCTGGGACACGAGGGCCACCAGCCGGTTCCCTTTCACCACGGCCTCCATCAGTCGTACCGATCGTTCCTGCCCAATCTGCAGCGGTATAGCAGCAAATGGGTAGGCCACGGTGCCGCGAAGAGGCAGGAGGGGAAGGACCTCAGGGATTCTGAGGAGCAACTCCTCGCGGCTTTCCTCATCCTCCCCCAGATCCTCCGGCTTGTTGGTCATTTTGGCGCGTCTCCCTTCGAACCCTGGTGCGTAGTGCGCTTTGGCAAAGCTCAAACGTCACAAACGTCGGGTGGAAGAATGGGGCAAAGGACGTGCCAATCGGAAGACGGCGTTCCGAGTGGCGCGTCCGATGGTCCTCGAGGGTCGCTAACGTCCGACGCTGCCAGGAACAACCGACGGCGGGGCGTGATACAATCTCCTGCGATATCCAGAACCAGCGTGAGGTGAGGCATGAAGGCGACCAACGAGAAGAAGGTAGACATCGCCAAGGATATCCTGGTGGCTTACATCGGCCACAGCCCTGACGAATCCCGGGACGTGGACGCCGTGTGCGCCGCGGCCAAGAAGATCTTCGAGACAGTGGATTCGCTGCTGGAGACTCAGGAGCCAGCCAAAGAGCAGGCTGGGTTCAGGCTGTAGCGAGCGACAGTGGGGGATGGGCAGAAAACCCATCCCCCGGACGGATGGCGTCTAGGATTGGGGCAGCAGTTCCACCTGGGCGTTCTTAACCCCGGCAGCGAATTTCCTCGCGTCGTCGTCCGTGCCGACGATAGAGTTGTAGTGCATCGGAATGAAGGTCTTCGCCCTTATCGCGCTATTGGCAGCTTCTATGGCCTCGTCGGCGGTCATCACGTAGGTCCCACTGACGGGGATAAGCGCGATGTCCACGTCGATATCCCTCATCTCTGGGATAAGGTCGGTGTCTCCCGCGAGGTAGATGCGCTCCCCATCGATCGCGAAGATATATCCCACGAAGTCGGTCCCCTTTGGATGGAAGGGCTGGCCCGGGCTCCGGAACTTGTTGAGATTGTATGCCCAGGTGACCTCGATCGCTATTTCCCCTAGCTCCAGCCTGCTCCCGGGTCGTACCACTTCCACCTTCCTTTTCAGTTTGTCCGCCGAAGACTGGGGTGGGACGATCGTGGTGTCGGGTTTTACGATCTTGGCCACATCGTCGGGCGAGCAGTGGTCGTAGTGGTCGTGGGTGATCAGAATGATGTCGGCCTTGTCGGCTCCTTCCTGCAGCCGAAAGGGGTCGGTGTAGATTACCGTCGGGCCGCTGGAGATCTTGAATACGTCGTGTCCGAGC
>DAHXJB010000569.1:0-3200 GCA_027372455.1 Chloroflexota bacterium
GAGGCCCGGCGGTGGTGGCAGGACAAGCACCGACCCCTTCTGCGGATGGGAATGTCGGTCTTTAAGACCGATTTCGGCGAGGGTGTGCCGTAGGGATCGCAGTTCGCCGATGGGGGCGATGGTGTAACCCGCCATAACCTCTTCCCCCTGCTGTACAACCGCGCCGTCGCGGAGGTGACCGCCGAGGAGACCGGCCGCACCGGCCTAGTGTGGGGGCGCTCGGCCTGGGCCGGCTCTCAGCGCTATCCGGGACAGTGGGGTGGGGATCCACAGACCAGCGTTGAAGCGATGGCTGCCACACTGAGGGGCGGCCTAAGCTACGCCCTCTCCGCTCCTGGGATCTGGAGCCACGATATCGGGGGCTTCTACGGGCCCCCTCCCTCGCCTGCGCTCTACATCCGATGGGCTCAGTTCGGGCTTTTGAGTCCCCTGGCGCGGGCCCACGGCACCACGCCTCGCGAGCCATGGGAGTTCGGTTCCGAGGCGCTCGAGATCTTCCGTGAGTTCGCACGGCTACGTTACCGCCTGCTCCCGTACCTGCTCCACTGCGCTCGGGAGGCAGCCGTGCAGGGCCTTCCGATGTTGCGTCCCCTGCTTCTTGAGTTTCCGGACGATCCCGGAGTCGTCACCATCGACGACCAGTACCTTCTGGGTTCCAGCCTGCTGGTGGCGCCGGTCTTCAGTGACTCCGAGCAGCCGGTGACGCGCAGCCTCTACCTACCGTCTGGCGGATGGTACGACTGGTGGACTGGAGAGCCATTGGAAGGGGGCCGTTACCTGAAGGAGCGAGTTCCACTGAATCGAGTGCCACTGTACATGAGGGCTGGATCGGCGCTGCCGGTCGGGGCTCCCGCCGCATGGGTAGCCGATCGGGTCGATGCTGAAAACATCACTCTGTTTTCTCCGCTGCGTGGCGCTTCCACCGTCGACCTTCTTATTGAAGGGGGGAGCGACTCCCGCAGTGCATCGTTCGAAGGGCGGGGTCTTGTGCCCCGCCGCCCGGCGCCGGAAGTGCGAGCAGCGGCGGGGGATGAACCCCCGCCCTACGCAAGCGACTTAAGGAATGACGTACTTGGTGACTCGACGTCGGAGTCTACACTCGGGGTGACGAGGGTATCTCAGTACAGAACGGAGCGCGACCTGGAGGTGGAGATGGCGGGACTGCCTGCGACGGTGCGCTCCTTGAGTGTGAGGGGCCTGCCTTCCGATAGCCAGGCCTTCGTGGACGGGCAAAGGGTCTCCACCTCCTGGGATGGCAAAGAGCTGTCGCTTTCGCTGGCACACGGCGGAGAGGTGAAACTACAGTTGCGCTGGTGAGATTGAGGTTGGCGGAATGTCAGAACGAATGAGCCCCAGAGAGAGGGTTCTGGCGGCACTGGATCACCGGGAGCCGGATCTCGTGCCTTTCGATCTGGGCAGCACCAAGGTCACCTCCATAGGGAAGGAGGCTTATCTCGATCTGGTGCGGGCGATGGGGATGGAGATCGAGTCCCTGAGGATTGCGAATGTTATCGGGCAGTTGCCGGCGCTGGACCCCCGCTTTCTCGAAGCAGTGGGGGCGACCTGCGTAGGGATTGAGCCCAGGCCATCCTCTGCCTGGCATCTCGAGATCTCTCGTGTCGACGAATACTACCAGTACTACGACGAGTGGGGTGTCCGGATCCAGATGCCTGTGGTCGGTGGGCACTTCTTCGATCGGATGGAGGGGCCTATCGCTGAGCCTACGATGGAGGCGCTCGAGCGGTATTCCTGGCCCGACCCGGATGATCCGGCCCGCTATGCCGGATTGAGAGATGAGGCCCTCAGGATTCGCCAGAAAACCAGCTATGCCCTAGCAGGCTCCTGCGCCCTAGGCACAGACATTACCAGCCGGCATCTCTGGATGCGCGGCTACGTCGTCGGCATGATGGACCTTATAGAGAACCCAGCGTTCATCGATGCGCTGCTGGATCGCTGCACCGAGATTGGGCTACGTGCCTGGGATCGCTTCCTCGCGTAAGTCGGAGACCAGCTGGACGTTGTGGTGATGGCCGACGATCTCGGAACCCAGGTAGGTGGCCTCTTCTCCCCTTCGGTATATCGGCGCTTCTTCAAGCCCAGGCTGGCGGAGATCATCGCCTTCGTGAAACGGCGCACCCGCGCACGGGTCTTCTTCCACAGCTGTGGCGCCGTGTATCCATTCATCCCGGACCTCATCGAGATGGGGGTGGACATTCTGAATCCCGTCCAGGTGAGCGCCGCTGGGATGGGCGATACCGCAAAGCTGAAGAGTGAGTTCGGTAGTGAACTAACGTTCTGGGGAGCCATCGACACTCAGCGGGTGCTGCCGTTTGGCCGGCCTGAAGAGGTTCGCGATGAGGTGCGGCGCCGATTGGACGATCTGGCTCCCGGTGGCGGCTATGTAATGGCCACGGTCCACAATATTCAGGATGGCGTACCCCCTGAGAACGTCCTCGCCATGCTGGATGCACTCCGAGAGTACGGCCCGGCCTGACTTCGCCGTTCGTCTATTCTGGCATGGTGGATGCGTCTCTTCCCTTGCTCTCGACATTCTCATCATCTGGGACTGAGGGAAGATGGCGCAACACGATCCCAGGCTTCGCAACGGCCAGAGGGGTGATATCCGCAAGAACCGCGGCCTGACGAGCAGGTATCTGGACCGGACCAGGGCCCAGAGGCTATCCCGGATGCCGCGGTCCGCCCTGGGGTGGAGGTTCTTTCTGCTTTTCGGCGTTGTCCTCATTGGAGCTGGACTCATTGTACTCACTGCCGGTGTCGGCTCAGTCTTCGCCACCTACACCACCGATCTTCCTCCTGTTAACGAGCTGTCCAAGGAGTTCTCCTTCAAGACTACCCAGATCCTGGATCGCAATGGGACGTTGCTGTATCAGATAGACGATCAGAACGGGGGCCGGCGGTTTCCGGTGCACCTCGGGGACGTGTCCCAGAACCTGATCGACGCCACCGTCGCGACCGAGGACAAGGATTTCTACAGCAACTCCGGCATCGATCCCATCGGGATCGCCAGGGCTGTCTGGCAGAACATGGTTCAGGGCCAACTGGTACAGGGTGCCAGCACCATAACTCAGCAGCTGGCGAAGAACGTTCTGATCGACCGATCGGAGCGGGACCAGAAGAGCTACATCCGGAAGATGCAGGAGGCGGCTCTCGCGTTCAAGATTTCCCAGCAGTACTCCAAG
>DAHXJB010000598.1:0-1873 GCA_027372455.1 Chloroflexota bacterium
TGGCCTATGGGGTGGACCCGACCACCGGGGAGTGGTGGGTGCTGGACTGGGAGCGGGCGGAGCAGGAAGATGCGGTCAGTTGGGAACGGCTGCTGGAGCGGTTACGGGAGCGGGGTGTAAGCGCGGAGAAGGGGCTGAGGCTGATAGTGAGCGATGGCAGCGATGGCTTGGCCGCGGCCCTGGAGATGGTGGACCTGGGTCCGGGGGTGCGCCATCAGCTGTGTGTCTTCCACAAGCTGCGCAACGTAGGCAAGGCGGTGAAGGCGGCCGTGACCGAGTCGTCGAGGGAGGAGAAGCGCAAGCGGCGCCGGGAGGTGGTGAAGGAGGCAGCGGCCATCTATCAGGGGCAGGACAAGGCGGAGATCATGCGGCGCCGAGATGAGTTCGTCGCCAAGTGGCAGACCGAAGAGCCCGAAGCCGTGGCCACCCTGCTGCGGAACTTCGACAAGACCATCGTGTATCTGGAGGTGGTGGCAGAGGCGGCAGCCCGAGGACAGGAATGGGAGGTGCGCTACTTGCGGACAACCAGTGCCCTGGAACGACTCAATCGGAGCCTGCGCAGGATGGTGCGAAATGTGGTCCTGTTCCACTCCGACTCCGGCCTGGAGGTGCGCGTCTACCTGATCCTGCTGGAAGCCGGCGAAATGCTGATCACTCAGAGGGATCGCGGACTGGAAACACTGGAGGAACAACTGGCTGCCGCCTAATCCGGCTCAACCCAGATTCACACAATCTGCCGCACACTACCACCCATCTGATGCCCTTGACAACAAACACAGTTGCTTCGGGGCTTGGGCGAGTCCATTCCCGACTACCTCTCCCTATGGTGCAATCTCAGGCGAGTTAGAAGGCGCTTGCGATGGTCAGAGAAGTGGCGGATACGCCGCCGAGTTGGTACACTGAGGTGGCAGAAGTACGAGATGCCATCCCCGAGTTCAAAGGTGAGCTGCCATGTCCTATTGGATAATCACTGGCCAAGCGGAGTTGCCGGTAGCACAATATGTTACCCTCGTGGTTTCCGAGGATGAGACAGACGATCCGGCGGATGGGGGACAGCCCCTGCATCGCTGGGTGGTCGAGGCGTGCGAGGGCCAGATCCAGAAGGTGATCACCGATCCCAGGGTTGTTCGCGTCACCTGGGAGCGACGATAGGCGGTTACCCATAAGATCGCCAGCACCACCCACAAGAAAGCTGGCCCCGGCAGATCTGCCGGGGCCAGCTTTCTTGTGGGTGCTTATACAGCGCGGGTACTACTGCTTCGGCTGGACCTGCACCGTGCGGATGAACTTGTACTTTCCTCCCGGCTCGACCTGGATCACGGTGTTCGAGTGAAGCCCGTCGCCGTTGGGAGTGAAGTTGAAGACGCCGCAAACCCCTTCCCAGTTGCCGTGGATCCCCAGGATCGCATCCCGGATCTTCTTTGGATCGGTGCCCACCTTCTTGATCGCATTCGCGAACAGGTAGATGGCATCGTAGTTGTATGCCGCCTGGGTATCGGCGACCTCGCCGTTGTAAGCCTTAGCGTAGTCGGCCAGATACTTCTTGCCGACGTCGCTGACGCCGGGCATATAGTCGATAACCGCATTGATCCCGTTGGCCGCGTCCTTGGCGAGAGACAGGGTATCGGCCTCAGCCGTGCCTGGGTCTCCCATGAACTTATAGGGAGCGCCCAGTGTCCTGTACTGCTTCTCGATGACGGCCGCGTCGTCGGGTCGGGTTGGGTAGGCATCCAGCACCTGCGCGCCGGCATCCTTGATCGCCAGCAGCTGAGCGGTGAAATCCTTGGTGCCGGCGGTGAACTCCTCTCTCTTCACCACGGTGAGGCCGTCTTGCTTGGCGTACTGCTCTACCAGGTCGCCGCCACCATGACCG
>DAHXJB010000609.1:0-8676 GCA_027372455.1 Chloroflexota bacterium
AAGAAGGTCTCCCTGATCGAGTCGGTAAACCCGGAATGGCTGGACTTGAGCGCCCAGTGGCAGTAACGAAGAGATGCTTCGCTGGCGCTCAGCATGACATGGTGCAGGATGTCCTGTTTCCGCAAGCCGCCGTACACTACCACCACGCCCGCGCAGGCTCGTTCTGGCACATTACATGCAGTGACCATCATCAACCACATCGTATTCCTGCCCGGCATCTACAGCATGGAAAGCGGCATCAGTCTGGCCATGGTTCCCTCGGCTGTCAGGACATATCCAGCAACCAGGGAGGAGCGAGTGATGAAGCGGCTGGTGGTGAGTCTGATCATGGCGACGGTAGCGCTCCTAGCCATCGGTAGCGTGACCCTCGCCCAGGCGAAGCCCGAGTTCAAGCTCGGCTTCAAGGCCCTGGCCGATCGGATTCCCGCCGTTGTGGGCCAACCCATTGAGAACGAGCATTGGGGCGCCAATGGGGACTCTCTCCAACAGACCACCACGGGATTGATGGTGTGGCGCAAGGCGGACAACTGGACCGCCTTCACAAACGGATGGAGGCCGTGGGTGAACCTACCGGACGGCGTGCGGGAGCGGAGCAACGACGAGCGCTTCCCGGAGGAGGCTGCGGCACCCGGACCTGGGGCTGCTCTCCCTGTCGCCGCGCAGCCAGATGCCAATCCGGGGATCGCATCCACACCGACATCGGCTCCACAGTCCGCGGCAACGCCCACGGTCGCCCCGCCCACTCCCACGCCGCCACCCACGGCCATTCCGGGGGTCGTTCAGAACCGGCGGCTCGACAACGGAACCATCCTCAAGGACGGCAGGATCGGCACCCGCAACCAGTTGACGATAGAGAACGGGCAGAGACTTGATGGGGTGGCCACCCTGGCTGGACCGACCGACCAGGCCGTGATATCGGTATACATTCGAGGGGACAGCACCTACACCCTGACCGGCATCCCAAATGGGAGCTATGGGTTCTACTTCACGATCGGCGAGGACTGGGACAACGGCTCCGGCCGGTTCACCCGGAACGTCGGCTACTCGAAGGCGCAGGCGGTCCTGGCATTTGGGCTAGGCGGCAGCTCATACACAACCAGCAGGATAACGCTGAACAGCTTCGCATGGGGCAACACCGGCGTGAATACGGTGGACCCCAGTCGCTTCCCCGGCGTGAGGTAGGCGGCAACACTCGTCGCCACCGCCCTGCCTCGATCGCCGTTACTGGCGATTCGGCCCAAGAAAATACGTTTAAGAACCAAGCTTGCGAAACCGGTGCCGGCCCCGCTCTACCACAGAGAGCCAAAGTGCCTATCCCTGGTGAGGAGCAGGCGCTCCTGGGCTCCAGCCGCGTCCAGCACTTCCATGTCGGCTGCCCTTGAGAGCCCAGCTTCAGCCGCCGTGGTTACTTCGTGCCCAAGATGTCGTAGGAAGTTGGCCGTGAGGACGTACACATCCTGATCGAGGAGGAACCTCACTCTCGGGCCACCGAGACGTGGAGATCCTCGGCCACCACCACCTCGGCAGCATATCGTACGCAGGCCTGGATGCCCTCAACCTGAAGATCTGGATAGTAATCGCGAATAATCTCGGAGAAGGGGATGCCCTCGGCTACCAGTTCCAGTACGTCCTCCACCGGTATCCGGCTGCTGGCTATACAGGGCCGTCCAGAGTGAATATTGGGGTTGACTTCAATGCGCTCTCTCATCATGTATCCCATCCAAGTCAGCTCACGACACGACTGCCGAGTCCGCTCTGCCGCCGGGTCTCAATACTAACACGACAGCCGGTCGGTGTGGCATCAGATCGGGTCGGGATAGAAAAACAATAGAGCCCTGACAACCCACCATAAAGGAGGCTGCCAGGGCAAAAAAGTGGACGAGGAGGGACTCGAACCCGCGACCTCACGGATGTGAACCGTGCGCTCTAACCGGCTGAGCTACTCGTCCTGACCCTGCAATTATACCGGATGTCCGGCCGGGCATCAAGCCAAACCGGCGAGCCGGCTGTGGCGCAGGATTCCGGGAGCGGGGCATGTGTAGGAGCCAGCTCCCGCTGGCGACGGACCTGGTGACGGAGGTTCGGTAGCCTCTCGTCTGCGGTATCGCTGGCAGGAGCCAGCTCCTACGGACCCTCGCCAGGCTTCGCCCGGAAAATGTGGGGCGCACCCCGGCGAGCCTCCAGGGTCTCTCAGTTCTGCCACTGAGCCAGCCGTCACCCGCCCTCGCTTCGCCTCGGCCTTGACCGCACGCTCGCCACAGTCAAGTCTCCCAAGTCTTGACTTCGAGGCTGAACCTGGCGAGACTTGATCACGATGTCGGATGAGCGCCCGGATCGGATCCGGTGTGCCACTGGATTACAAGCCCGCAAAGAGCTCATGGGGCGGTTCAAGAGATGAGATTGACCCTTCTCCCAGGATCGTTCGCCTTATGTCGCCTCTCACCAAACCAGGAGATACCCGGCTGGGCGCTGGCCGACCGTAGCTTCATCTCCGTGACCTATACCTCGGAAGAGCTGTCCATCGTGTGCCACAGCGACCTTGTGCCGGCCGACGTAAACTGCGATGCCGGCTGGACAGCGCTCAAGGTAGAAGGACCAATGGACCTCTCCCTCGTCGGGGTCCTGGCTTCGCTGTCGGTCCCGCTGGCCGACGCGGGGATCCCCCTCTTTGCCATCTCCACCCACAACACCGACTACCTTCTGGTCATGGATGAGAAGCTGGAGAGCGCGAAGCAGGCACTCGAGAGGGAAGGTCACCTGATAGTCTCGTAGGGGTCGCCGATGCCCGTGCCGGTTGGGCCGTGTACTGGGGTGGGAGCCGGTGCCATCGCGTCTACCACTCAGCCCCCACCCTGCCTGCCTACCGTGGAAGTTCTAGATCCTATCCAGGACCGTGCGGTTGACCAGGGAACGAGGTCGATTCCCCTGAAGCACTATGGCCACCTCCTCTGCCGCCATTCGGTGCAGATCCCTGCTGGCACCCGGGGAGTAAAATGCCGCGTGTGAATTGATGATCACGTTGGGCAGTTTCAGCAGCGGATCGTCGAGAGAGGGCGGTTCCTGCTCCAGTACGTCCAGTCCAGCACCGGCAATCCTACCCTCCTCGAGCGCCCTGGTGAGAGCCCTCTGATCTATCAAGCTGCCTCGCGCGGTGTTCACCACAAATGCCGTCGGCTTCAACATGCCGATCTTCTCTGCGTCAAGGAGGTGATGGGTGGCAGCCGACAAGGGCACGTGCAAAGTCACGAAATCCGCCGTCCTCAGCAATTCCTCCAGAGTCACTTTGCGAGCGCCTTCTCCCTGTACGGACGCTGCTTCGACGTATGGATCGTATACAGCGATGTCGAAGCCGAAGGCCGCGGCCCGTTTCGCCACCGCTCGGCCGATCCGGCCCCAGCCGATCATCCCCAGGATCAGTCCCTCCAGCCGCTGGTTCGTTCGCCCCCCGGAATAGACGTCCCAGATTCCGCGCCGGACCTCGGCGTCGAGTCTGAACGTCGATCTGGCCAGTGCGAGCAGCATCGACAGGGTGTGATCGGCCACCTCTGGAACACAGTAGTTCGGAACGTTGCAGACCGGGATCCCGGCCTCGGTAGCCGCGTCGATGTCTATGCAGTCGTACCCGACGCCGTAACGAGTGATCACCCGGCAGCGTTCCATCGCCCCAATCACCCGCTTCGTGATTGGAGCCCTCTCCACCAGCAGGCCGTCGGCGTACCGGACGATCTTCAGCAGATCCTCCTCGTCTCGGCACTCGTGTATTTCCAGTTGAGCATTGGCGCCCTCCAGCACTTTCTGCTCGATCACAGCGTCCTCATCGGGAAAAACGTGGTCGGTCAGCACCACTCGATAGGTCACAGTTACCCCTCCCCCAAAAACTAATAGGAGCCCACCGCAGAAGGATAACCTTCGAAAAGTTTGACAGTCAACTTGCACTATGATAATTTCCAGCAATTCGACCCACGGCGTTTCAGGCCTGTTGCCTCGGTCCTGGTGGTTGTCTGCCGTCAAGGGCTCCATCGCCAGCCGCGAGCATTCAGTTTGCCTGGAGCCCGCTTGGGTGTCCGGTCGCTCCTCCGCCCAACGTCGTGGCTCGCACAGCTCAGTCCCTTCTCTGGATAGCTGTCTCGTGCCCACCTCAATTCGGACAGGAAATCGGGCTAATGTTCTCGGAGAACAGATCAGATAACGCTTCGCTCTCGCCGGATTGCCTGGAATGTTCCGTCTGCAGCCCCGGGTGCGCCGCGGCATCCGGGCAGCTGCCTGCCCCGCAACGAGAGATCATGGCTCGGGTACAGCAAGAGCTTCTGGGTCAACCCATCGGACCAATCCCCCACCAATGTTGGCACTGTGCTCAGGCCCCCTGCATGGAGGCATGCCCCGCTGGAGCCATGAGCAGAGATGCCGTCTCCGGTCTGGTGTGGGTTGACCGCGATCGCTGCGTCGGTTGTTGGATGTGCGTACTCGCCTGTCCCTTCGGCGCAGTGGTTCCTTCCGAGGACGGCAAACACGCTTCCAAGTGCGACGGTTGCCGCGGCAGGGAAGTGCCAGCCTGCGCGGGTAGTTGCCGGCCGCGGGACGACCTCTTCCTTCCTCACCTGAGGCTCGAATCCGCCCAACAGCGGCGAGAGAGATTCGCGAGCGCAGGCTGGGGGTGGCCCGCCCCCCTCAGCTATCCCGCTCCACAGGCTAATCCTCGATCCATCCCAGCTGTTAACTGGGATGGCAACTCCCCGCGGTACGTCGTCGTCGGTGCTGGGATCGCAGCCGTGCGTGCCGTGGAGACGTTGAGGATCGCGGCTCCTCACGCCCAGGTTGTGATGGTCTCCGACGAATCTACGGCACCCTATTCTCGTGTCTTGCTCTCGCACCACATCGCCGGCATCAAGAACGAGAAGTCGATGGCCCTGCGACCGGACGGCTGGCTCGCTGACATGGATGTCGAGATGGTCGCGGGAGATGGGGCTCGGGCACTGGACGTGGACCGCCATCGAGTGGTGCTGAACAGCGCACGCGAACTCCCCTTCGATCGGCTGCTTATCGCCACGGGAGCCAACTCGATTCGGTTGCGGGTCCCGGGCGCCGATTTGGAGGGGGTGGTCGGGCTGCGAAATCTTCCCGATGCCACCTCCATCAAGAGAATGGCGCCCGAGCAGGCCGTCGTCGTAGGTGGAGGCTTCATTGGCATAAAGGCCGCGGAGGCGCTGCGGCATCTGGGCGCCGAGGTGACCATTGTGGAGAAGTTGGGGCAGCTGTTGCCCCAAATGCTGGACAGCCAAGCGGCTGCCATGGTTCGCGTCCAACTCGAAACTCACGGGGTCCATGTGCTCACCGGAGTGGGAGTGCAGGCGATCGAAGGCCATGGTAGAGCTAGCAGTGTGCTGCTGGAGAGCGACGAGCGTCTCCGCGGCGACCTGGTCATTGTTGGTGTGGGCGTGGTCCCGAACGTCAGGTGGCTCAAGGGCTCAGCGGTGCAGATCGGCAGGGGTGTGATCGTCGACGATCAGATGCGAACCAGCGCCCCGGACGTTTGGGCCGCGGGCGATGTGGCCGAGTCGTTCGACCTGCTCACTGGAGCCAGGACCGTCAGCGGGATCTGGCCCGTGGCCGCCGCCCAGGGACGCATCGCAGGAGCCAACATGGCGGGTGGTAGCGAACGATTCGCGGGCTCCGTCCCAATGAACACCCTCGACGTCTTTGGGGTAGCTGTGGCCTCGTTCGGGCAGGTGAGGGGCGAGGTAGAGAGAATAGACCAGGAAAGCGACTCCCGCTATCAGAAAAGGATATACCGAGGCAGCGCACTGGTGGGCGCCGTCCTGGTCGGAGATCTGAGAGAGGCCGGCCGGCTGCTGGCCGAGGCCCGGCGATGAAGCTCGACCTGGTCGGAAAGGAGGGCAGGGGCCGGGAATATCCGAACGATCGCCAACCCTGTCGCCATGTTTCGCATCCTTTATCCCAGGCAGACTAAGGAAGGACGATATGCGAATAGACGAGACCAAGTGCACAGGTTGTCTCAAGTGCGTGCCCTACTGTCCGATGGGGGCAATATCGAAGGTGCCAAACCGGCGGCTGTCCACCATCGATGAAGACGAGTGTGTCGAGTGCGGTGTCTGCCTCAGGGCGAACGTGTGTGCTACCTCGGCCCTCTACCAGCAGCCGCTGGAATGGCCCCGGGTTCTTCGGTCCACCTTCAGCGACCCGCGGGTGGAGCACAAGGATACCGGCGTCCCCGGAAGGGGCACGGAGGAGATGAAGACCAACGACGTGACCGGCCGCTTCGGACCTGGACATGTGGGCATGGCAGTCGAACTGGGCCGGCCTGGCGCGGGGGCCCGCCTGTACGACGTGGAGAAGGTGGCGATGGTCATAGCAGGCATGGGTCTCCCGATCGAGCCTAAGAACCCCGTGACCTTCCTGATGACCGACGTCACTACCGGCAAGTTCAGGGAGGACGTGCTGAACGAGAAGGTCCTCTCCGCCATAGTCGAGTTCGACGCCGAGCTGGAGCAGGTACCTGAAATCGTGGCCAGGCTGAACGAGGTCGCGAAAGAGGTGGACACCGTCTTCAGCGTGGATCTCATCACCCTGGTGAATCGCGACGGCACTATTCCGGTGGAGAAGTTCGACCTGGCAATCCTGGGGCGCCCGCTCTCCATCAATGGAAAGACCAACGTGGGTTTGGCCCGACCGAAAGCCAAGTCCCTGGAGGGATACATCAATGAGTCACACTAATCACCGGCAAGGCACTCGCGAGAACCTGTCCAACTGCTACGCCACTATAGCGATGGCCTCCCAGGGCATTAACACGGAAGGCGCTTCCCAGAAGCTGCAGGAATTCCTGCAGATCGCATCCCAGCACAATCCGGTCAACGCCGGTAACATGAAGGTGGGCAACCTCTTCATGGTTGGTAACATGGAGAACCTGTCCGCCGGCACCCAGGGGAGCATCGTCCAGGCGGCTTTCAACTCAATGGATGATCTGACCGGCTTCCTAACCGATCTAAACCGAGCCGATCTGGGCCTGTCCATCGTGGTTACCGGCCTCTTCGATGAGACCAAGGAGTGCTGCGACAGGGCCGACCTGCACCGCCACACCGTCGAGTACTCGCTCGGCGTCTTCGGCAAGACGGAGAAGTTGCCCGACAAGAGCGTCATGGAGATCTCAACCATGTGCGGCCATGGCCAGGTCTCTTTCAACCTGGTTCAGCGGATGGTGAAGGATGTTTCCCGCGGGGTGCTGACCATGGATGAAGCGGTAACCACCCTGACCAAGCCGTGCATCTGCGGAATATTCGACCCTACCCGAGCGCGCCGGCTGCTCGAAAAGATGGTGGCTGAAGCGATCAAGCCCACGCTGCGCAACTACATCGCCATGGATCCCAGCAAATGCGACAAGTGCTATGCCTGCGAGGTAGCCTGCGTGGAAGCGCACCCGGCCAATAATGGCCAGGCAATGTGTGTCGTGGATGCCTCCATGGGGCCGGCTATCTCACTCCATTGCCTCCATTGCGCCGATGCCCCCTGCATGAAGGCCTGTTCCACCGGCAACATTGTCCGCGACCGGGAGACCGATGCCGTCTACATGCGCGGTGATCGCTGCATAGGCTGCAAACTGTGCGTTAGCGCCTGCCCCTTCGGAATGATCGTATGGGATCAGCCGCATGGACAGGCACACAAGTGCGACCTCTGTGTGGACAAAGTGAAGGTTGGCGAGGCCCCTGCTTGTGTTGCCGGTTGCCCGACCGGGGCGCTCAGCGTCGCCGATACCGGCGAGCAGTTCAAACGGCGCCGCACCGTGGCCCTGCAGACCACCCTGGCAACGCTCTCGTCCATGGAAGGGGCCTAGCTGGCGGAGTCCCTATGTTGTATCATCCTCGAGAGATCGCTTCGGAGCTTGGGATCGGGTCCTCGACACTTCGCTTGTGGAGCGTCCAGTTCGCCGCGGAGCTTAGCGCATCCGCTCGGAAGGCCCCCGGAGAAACGTCAACCCCGTGGGCACAACGTCGCTACACAGAAGAGGACCTCGAGCTTCTTCTGCGGGTCAAGGCCCTGCTTGCCCAGGGTTTCACCTACGAGGAGGCAAGGCGCCGACTTCGGCACTCTAAAGCGACCGGCGATCGGAAACCCGGAGGCGTGCTCCCAATCGGGGAAATTCGCGCCACCCAGGAGAGCCCAGGGCCCTCGTCATCTGCGCGGGAGGCGCTACAGGCCAAAGATAAGACCATAGCTACCCTCAAGGGATCCCTGGGCTTCCTGGATGCATACCTGCAGGCCGTTCGCCAGGAGAGAGACGAGGTTCGGCAACGAGTCATTCTCCTTGAGAAGCAGCTCAGGGAGCTGCAGCCGGACGGACGAGTCAGGTCCGAGCCCGGGGCCGGCTCCTGGTGGAAGGAGATCTTGAGGGGACTGTAGCAGCTTGGGGCCGTAGATCTTCAGCCGGCACAGTGAAGCTGATACGAACTGTCATGCTGAGCGAAGCGAAGCATCTCCACATTCCGCCGAGGAGATCCTTCGCTATCGCTCAGGATGACACCTGCCATGATCTATGTGGCGGAGAACTAGTGCTCCGCCAACCTGGTCTTGACATGTAGGGCGGGGTCTTGTGCCCCGCCGTCCGGTCCATCGGACGCGCCCGGCGGCGAGGGATAAACCCCCGCCCTACCTATCGAAATCACT
>DAHXJB010000617.1:0-3322 GCA_027372455.1 Chloroflexota bacterium
GAACTGTCAGGGCAGTGTCGGTTCGAAGTTGGCTTTGTCATGCCTTAAGTATGCCATAGTCACCAACTTCAACCGATTTTGTTGGAATAGATGGCACGGCGGCCCGCCCCTACACCTATCACAATCAATGTGGTCGAACACTACCAGCTGCGCGCCACGTCGTTGTGCTTGACGTAAACGTCAACGATTGACGTGTGGGAGATGTGATGGGATAATTGCTTAGCCAGACTAAGGAGGCGAACAGTGGCACAGAGTCTGAGAGAGGCCGCCTCGGAGTTGCAGCCCATCGGGTTCGTTGCAAGGATCGTGGATCTGACCCCTCGGGCGATCCGCTACTACGAGAAGTTGGGCCTCTTGCGTCCGGCCGTTCAAGTTAGGGGCGTTGATCGACTCTTCGACGCGAGCGACGTCGAGCGATTACGCGACATCAAGCAGCTGCGCGAGGTGATCGGCTTCTCCCTGGCGGAGATCTCCGAGCTGTTGGAGACCGACGAAGTCCGGCAGCAGCTGCGCAGCCGCTTCCAGGGCACCATCGACCCGCGCGTTCGGGCGGAGTTGCTCCGAGATGCCATCGGGCTGGCTGAGAGGCGTCTGGGCATCATCGAGCGTAAGCTCGCTCAGGTCGAAGCCATCCGGTCCCAGGAGAGGGATCGACTCAAGCGGCTCCGCGCCCTCCTTGCTGAGGAAGAGGCCCGGTAGCGTCACATGCACTCACAGTTTCGTTAGGAGGCTGTCTTCGGTATGTCATCGGTCAAGGATCCCTCGGCCCGAGACGATGTGTCCGCGGGCTATGAATGGACTGCCCTTTCGGTCACCACCATGGGGGCTCTTCTAGCATCTCTTCAAGGCTCGGCGCTGTTGATTGCGCTACCCGACATCCTGGCGAAGCTGCAGGCCAGCTTCCTGACCGTCATGTGGATCCTGATGGGCTATCAGTTGATCACCACGGCCCTGGTTCCCGTGATCGGCCGGCTGGCCGACATGTTCGGGCGGAAGAAGCTGTACAACGCTGGCTTCGCAATCTTCACCGTCGGTTCCCTGCTGGCCGGTCTGGGGCAGCCACAGTTTCACGGTGTCGACGTGCTGCTGTTTCGCGTTCTGCAGGGCGTTGGTGGGGCCCTGCTGTTCACCAACAGCACGGCGATCGTCACTGATGCATTCCGGAAGGGACGAGTGGGGCTGGGGCTGGGTGTTAACCAGATCGCCGTGGCCGCGGGCTTTGTTCTGGGCCCCGTGATCGGCGGGATTCTCGCTTCCATCTCCTGGCAGTGGATCTTCTGGTTCAACGTGCCGCTGGGCATCTTTGGTACCTTCTGGGGGATTCGGAGGTTGCGGGAGCCGGTAGCCATGCCGGGCCACCAGCGATTCGACTGGCCTGGAAGCTTGACCTTCACCCTGGGCCTCGGCGCCCTGCTGCTTGCACTCAGCCTGGTAGCCTTCCCCATGTGGGGTTGGAACGTCATTTATGCCCTCTTGGTGGTGGGCTTCATCGGCCTGGCTGCCTTTATCGCGGTTGAGACGCGCACGCTACAGCCGATGATGAACCTGCGCCTCTTCAGCGACCGACTGTTCGCCCTTGCCAACCTGGCCAATCTGCTGAACGGAGTTTCAAGGGGCGCGGTGATGTTCCTGCTCATCTTCTTCCTTCAGGGTCCCCTCGGGCAGGATCCCCTGACGGCCGGATTGATGATGGCGCCATTTGGCCTGGCCTTCATGTTGATGGGACCGATCAGCGGTTACCTATCCGATCATCATGGATCTCGAGGCCTCGGCACCGCGGGTCTTGTCATCTCTGCCCTGGGGCTGGCGGGGTTGAGTTGGGTCACAAACGAGAGCTCTTACTGGCTGATCGCCTTCTGGATGGTGGTCATTGGCGCCGGTGCCGGTCTCTTCAACTCGCCCAACACCAACGTGATCATGACCTCGGTGCGCCCGGATCAACGGGGAATGGCCGCGGGCATAAGGATAATGCTGAACAACACCGGGCAGATGCTTAGCATCGCCATCGCCTTCCCGATGGTTGTGGGCCACATCCCGCAGGACGTCATGATGAAGGTCTTCCTGTATGGCGGTGGCATGGGGCAGGACCCGGCGGCGCTCCAGGCCTTCCTCGCGGGATTGCACGAGGCTTTCCTGCTCTCCTTCGGACTGAGCCTTCTGGCAGCTCTCGCTTCGGCACTTCAGCCGTCGCACTCGCCCCGGGCGCAGGCCCAGGCCGAGGGCACGATCCTCCATCCCAGTCGAGCAGCCTCCCCCAAGAGTTGAGGGAGGCGGTTCCCACCACGTCCGCACCCCATCCGTGAGCCTATGGTCATCGGGGGCGGACGTAGGGGTGGCTACAACGGGACCATATCCTCTCGGCCTGCCCCTGGGGCTTGGGCGCACGATGGCAGATGCCGTCTTGCCGCTGGTTGACAAGCTTTGCCCTATTCCACTAAGGTCTCTTGGGCCATCCCGACACTGTTATCAGCCGAGGACGAAGATGAGCGCTGAATTCCCTTTCTCTCTGGTAGAGTTGCAGGCCGCTTTCGGAGATGCACTTCTTACTGACTCCTTTGTTCTGCACGGGGGCGCGGACTTCTGGCTCACCGCCGACCCTACCAATCGCCGGCTTGCTCTCCTGGCTTGCCACGAAAGCCCGCTGCTGGATCGTTTCCAGGGCACGCCGGAAGGCTTCAGGGAGGGCTACATCCTGAAGCTGTGTCCCACGAATCGCTCCAACGCGCACATTCTACGGGAATCTCTGCCCTGGCTTCGTCCGGTCCTCCTGGGCCTTGCCACCACGGCCGGTTTCGGGGATCGGCTGGGCCTGGCTACCCCCGGACATGTGCGGGCGCTGCGGCGAGTTCAGGCGGAGGTGCCGGACAAGCAGATCCTTCCGATCTTCGCCCAGCAATCGATCCGAGAGATGGATCGGACCAGGCGGACGCCGGACGATGTGTTCAGTGATGCCACCTGGGGGGCATTCCAGGCAGGCTGGACCGGCCCCGTGGGCGCCGATGCCGATCATCTGAAGACGCCCGCCGACATCGACGCCTGTGTGGCGGCGGGCTACAGTTTCTACACCTTCGATCCGGGGGCCTACGTGGATGGCGAGGTAGACGACGCGGACCCGGCTGTGGTGCGGCGCAAGGTGGATGGCCTACCGTGGCAACGGCTGGAGAGTTCGCCGGGCGACCTGAAGCGGCGCTACGTCGGCCGGCGGGTCTCACTCGAGGACCGCCACCTCGATCTGGACGAGGTGGCCATCCCGCGGGCCGCGGCCAAGTACGGCGCCGCCATCGACCACGTTGTGACCATGTATCGCCACCTGGCGTCCAAG
>DAHXJB010000618.1:0-5408 GCA_027372455.1 Chloroflexota bacterium
ATTGGACATAATGTAGACGTAGTAGTCCTTCAAGGCGGTCACCCACTAGCGTTGGTCGCATCGTGAAAGCCACGAGGAGATGCTTCGCTGACGCTCAGCATGACATGGTAGACGTTTCCGCAATATACCGTACACTATCGGAAGAGCTCTTGGCTTACTTCAACCTGGATGGTAACATCATGATTGGCTATAGAGTTGTGAGGTAGCAGCGGATGAGGGTCATCAGGGAGCCGGAGATCTACCTGGTGGGCAGGCAGGTGGTGGATGGTGCGGAGGTCGACAGGTTTCTTCGGGAGCACGAGAGCAGCTGGAGCACGGAGACCGAGCGAGGGTCCGAGATGCTTGCGGAGATGGCTGGGCGCATCTGCTACATGTCGTTCGGATCGAAGCAGGGACGGAAATCCAATGCCGAGTATCTTGATAACATCATCGAGTCGGGACATGGGAGTGTCCTGGAGCATGCCGTCTGGAATCTCGTGATCACCGGTGTGTCACGATCCTTTACTCACGAGTTGATCCGCCACCGCGCCGGCTGGGGCTACTCGCAGATGTCTCAACGGTACGTGGACGAGTCGACCGCCGACTTCGTGGAGCCTGACCTGATCGCTACGGACCCGGAGGCCCATCGGCTATGGCTGGATTCGGTGGAGGCAAGTCACCGGGCCTATACCGCTCTAGTGGAGCGCCTATCCTATCTGGTGGAGCAGCAGCAGGCGGGCATGAGTCGCACGGCCAAGCGCAAGATGGCCAGACAGGCTGCCCGTAGCGTGCTTCCCAATGCCACTGAGACGAAGATCTTCGTCACCGCAAACGGGCGCGCCCTCCGCCACTTTATCGAGCTACGTGGTTCACCGGCTGCCGAGCCTGAGATCCGCAAGGTCGCGGTGGGGCTGCTGCGGGTCATGCAGCGAGAGGCCCCCAATCTATTCGATGATTTCCAGTTGGTGATCCTGGAGGACGGCTCCCAGGGCACTAGCACGGTGCACCACAAGGTATAGGCCGCCCGAAACTTGGGTGCTGGCCTGCATCTTGCCAGGCAGTCTGGGTCAATCCAGAGGGAGGTGGTGAGGTGCGAGTCCATGTCACATTGCGAGGCTCGTTAGCGGGAGATGGCCAGCTTCAGAACAAGATGTTGGTGCATCTTCCGTGGGGTTCCACGGTGGAACACCTGATAGGTCACCTCTCTATCGCTTCGGCCGACGTGCAGATGGCTCTCGTCAACGGGAGCCCTGTCGTCCGGACCATGGTCCTGAGCAATGGGGACCAGGTGATCCTGGCTGGAGCCAGCTGAGTACGCGATGTAGGGCACCGGGAATGGCCACGACAGACATTCCCGGTGCCCTCAACCTCCGGGGACCCTGATTCTCCTCTCTTGAAAACCGAACCCGCTCTGTACCATCATGTTAGGCGGGCGAGCGTTCGTCGCTGCTCTTCGTGAAGCTGGTCCTCTGGTTAATAGCTCCGCCGAGGCGGCCGCTCGAGGAGAGATTGTCTATCGTGTACCGATAAGGATAACGCAATGATTTGCCCGAAGTGTCTCGCTATCGAAACGGAGGGGAGCCTGCGGTGCCGGAAATGTGGTGCCCAACTGTATACGGGCCTGTTCCAGAAACCCGATGATCCCCCAGAAGAAGTGCCGAAGCCTCAGGAGTCCGGAGGCTCGGTGTCGCGGCGGGCCAACGTGATCGCACTGTTGGTGTTCATTGCCGTGGTGCTGGTGCTGCTGGTGGTGATGAGTCGGCTACAAACCGCTGTACAGTAGCGGCCTCCTCCCGGGGTGATGGCGATCGGCGAACAGAGCGATACAGCGACCCGTATGGTGCCTGCTCCATGGGATCACAACGTTACATCCCGCGACAGTGAAGCACCAGGTTGCGGTTTACCCGATCCACACGATAAGGGCGCAGTATGCGCCCGATGCGCACCATCCGCTGCTCGGTGCGCGCGTCCCTGAACAGGTTGAAGGCGATCTCCCCCCGATGGCCGGCTATTTCCTTCAGTTGCCTTAGGAAGGGCTTCGCCACCACCCCATGCTGGAAGCCGTATCCCAGGAACAGGTCCACGGCCACGAAGTCGAATCTTCGTTCGCAGCGAGCGACGTACTCGAAGGCGTCTTCGATCACGATGTCCAGGTTGGGGAGGTCCAAGCCGAACTCCCTCCTGGCGAAGTCGATCACCTCCTCGTCGTTGTCGACGCCCACGATCTCGATGTTTGGATACCGCCGATTGAGCAGGTGAGCCAACGTTCCTCCCGCCAAGCCGAGCAAGAGGGCACTTCTTGGCGAGCCCTCGGGAAGCATAGCCCCCCAGTAGCCCGAAGGCGGTTCTTTTCCCTCCACGGCTATGGAGACAATGACACCATCCACCATCAGGGCGGGGTGCCCTTCGTCGTCGACTACCTTGATCCGCTCAGTCACCAATTTTTGGGAGAACTCCACATCGATAGGTCGATCCATTCTAACATGGGCAGTCTTGCTTGAAGACGGTTGGCGCGGCGTGCTACCATCACGGCTCAGGGCTTTCAGTTGTCGTCATTCGACCTGTTGGATATTCAGGCGATGGCTGAGAACTGACCACTGAACGCTGAATTTGGGAGACTCACCATGCAAAGCTCGTGGCGAAGGCAGCTGCGGTTGGGTGTCATTCAGGTGATGATGTTCCCCGATGCTCCGGGGAACGCGGCTCGAACCCTCGAAACGGCCAAGCAGATCTTGACGGATGACTTTTTTGGTGTCCTGGCAGTTGGCCGAATGGATGACGACACCATGGAAGCCGTGAAGGTGATGGCAAGAGATGCCCATGCGGACATCGCCGTTAGCGCGGCTCCTGTTGTCCTGGGTGGTAAGCACAATCTGGCAGGCCTCGAAGAGGATGCCCGAAGGGCGGCGGTGGAAGCCCTTAAGAAGAGTGTGGACGATGCTTACCTGTTGGGATCGCCGGTGGTCGAAGTCTTGGACGGCGCTCGAAGCTACCCGGGGCTAGAGAAGGAGAGCCAGGCTGCCGATCAACTGGTGCGCTCTCTCGGCGAACTGTGCAGCTACGCCGAGACCAGGGCTTCCGGACAGCCGGTGTGGATCGCACTGGAGACCTTCGACAGGGCAGTAGATAAGCGTAGTCTTGTGGGGCCAAGCTCGCTGGCGGTGCAGGTGGCGAGTCGGGTCAGGGCGCAACACTCCAACTTCGGCCTCACTGTCGACATGGGCCATCTGCCCCTGATTGGAGAGAGCTATCAGGAGGCCCTCCAGACCACGAAGGATTACCTGATACACGCTCATCTGGGAAACTGCATTAAGGACGACAGCTCTCATCCATTCTACGGTGACAGCCATCCAGCTTTCGGGATGTCCGGGGGTGTGGCAGACGTAGCGGAGTTGACGCAGTTCCTCGCCGCTCTTCAGGAGATTGGTTTCTTCGAGAAGAGACTGCCCACGAGCGTTCCGTGGCTTACCTTCGAAGTGAAGCCACAACCCGGTCAGTCGCCTGAACTGTTGATTGCCAACTGCAAGAGGACCTTCGAAGAGGCCTGGGCAAGACTCTAGGGATGATATCATGAAGATGACTGCTTCGAGAGGAGAAAGCTGTGATGGATGAGGCGGCGGAGTCTAAGGTCGAACTTCGCTACAAGGAGGTAGCCAACGACTTCGCCCGCTGGGAGAAGCTGAAGGACATCGTTGACCAACTGCTGGACATCACGCTGAACTACCGGCAGAGCGGGCATCCGGGTGGTAGTCGCTCCAAGGTCCACATGATGCTGGTCACGATGCTTTCGGGCGTTTCCCGGTGGGATATCCGGCATCCTGAGAAGAGGTTTGGCGACCGCTTCGTGCTGGTCGGGGGACATGCTGTGCCCCTGATCTACGTTACTCTTGCGGTTTTCAACGAGGCGCTCAGGATCAAGTATGCTCAGACGGGTGATCCGAAGTATCTGGTGCCGGAACCCGAGGAGCGCATGCTCACCTGGGAGGACTTGCTGGGCTTCCGCCGCAATGGTGGCCTCTCCGGGCACGCGGAGATGGAGGGCAAGACTCTCATTCTGAAGTTCAACACCGGTCCCTCGGCCCATGGCAGCCCGGCTGCCGCGGGGGAGGCGATGGCTCTGAAGCGCGCCGGTGCCGAAGGCGTGAAGGTCTTCGCGTTCGAGGGCGAAGGCGGGTTGACCCCCGGCGCCGTGCACGAGACGATGAATACCGCCTGGGGTTTTGGTCTGGACAATCTCCACTACATCGTGGACTGGAACGACTTTGGTATCGATGATACCCCCATCAGTGCGGTGGTGCATGGTACGCCGAAGGATTGGTTTGGCTCTCACGGCTGGCGAGTGGTTGGCACCGAGAAAGGCTCCGACTGGGAGTCGGTGACCCGAACCCTCTTGGAGCTTAGTTTTGGCCCCAATCCCAAAAAGGTGCCTAGCATAGCCTGGCTGAAGACCCGCAAGGGTCGGGGCTACGGCGTGTACGATAACAAGTCCCATGGTAGCCCGCTTCCCGTCAACGGTGAGGGTTTCTGGAAGAACTGTGCTGCCTTTGCCGGCAAGTATGGGGTCAAGTTCGTGGGCTTCAACGAGCCGGCCCCTAAGGACCCCGCTGAGTTGAAGGAACAGTTCAGGGCCAACTTGGAGATCGCTATCGGTGCTCTGAAGGATGACCAGGGGCTGGTGGATTACCTGGCGGATCGACTGGTGGAACTGGGCGAGAGCGTGCCGAAAGAGCTCCCGGCGTTTCGACTTGATACCAGCAAGAATCCATGGAAGGACGAGCGGCTGTACGATTACCAGCACTTTCCCGTGGAGATGTTCGCCAAGCCAGGAGAAAAGGTGCCGAACCGTGCGGCCCTGGCCAAGTATGGGGCCTGGGTCAATGCCTTCGGTCGGGAGAATTACGGCCGGCCTCTATTCCTGGCCTGTTCCGCGGACCTGGCTGCTTCCACCAACATCATCGGGTTCGCCCAGAAGTGGGGCGAGACCCCCGGGTGGGGTGTGTACAACCGCGAGAAGAACCTTGAAGGCGCCCTGCTGCCCACGGAGATCACTGAGTTCACGAACGCCGGAGTGCTGGCTGGTCTGGCCTCGATGAACTTCGCGGAGGATCCATTCAAGGAGTTTCAGGGATTCTACGGCGCCACTTCCACCTACGGCTCTTTCGTGTACCTTCACTACGGTTTGATGCGGCTGTACAGCCAGATGGCCCAGGATTGCCAGATCAAGCTGGGCAAGGTGCTGTGGGTCGTTGGACACTCAGGTCCTGAGACGGCCGAGGACTCGCGGACTCACTTCGGGATCTTCTCCCCCGGCGTCACCCAGCTCTTCCCGCGAGGGCACGTCATCGACGTGCACCCATGGGAGCACAACGAGGTGCCGGTGGTGATCGGTGCGGCTCTCAGGACCAATGCGCCGATCGTGGCGCTCCACC
>DAHXJB010000619.1:0-3124 GCA_027372455.1 Chloroflexota bacterium
ATTGGACATAATGTAGACGTAGTAGTCCTTCAAGGCGGTCACCCACTAGCGTTGGTCGCATCGTGAAAGCCACGAGGAGATGCTTCGCTGACGCTCAGCATGACATGGTAGACGTTTCCGCAATATACCGTACACTATCGCGGCACGGCTCACCGACGTGGAAGCCCCATTCACACTCCTCTGCGTCTGGGCCTCCGTGCTGCAGGCGGCGCCGAAGGCTCCTCAGCCGGGACAGACACGTCTACGGGTACAGCCTTACCCCCCAGGCTCACTTCGACGGTGTCGCGGATCGGGAACTGCTCGTCGGCGATACGCTTGCGATGGCGGTCACAGAACGTGACCAGGGAGTCTATGGCAAGCGTAACCTCGGCTGCTTCCTCGGGAGTCAGCAAAGCCGGCTCCTGGCCGCCGCCCATCGCGGAGAATATGGGAGCCACGCTCATCCGCCGGGACCAGCCGCCCTGCGTGAGTTGATCCAGGTAACCCGAAGGCAGGTCGTCCCTGGGCTCGAACGATACCAGGAACGCGCGATGGTGGATTACCTCCAGGACCTTCGCTGCGGATTTGTCCAGGGCTTCCGGTGACATGGCCTCGGGCCGCGGCCCTGTCGCCGATTCCCCAAGCTCCAGGGTAGCCTCGTAATCCTCAGACGACGAATAGAGCGCAACGCCAAACACCTCCTCATTCGCGCCGAAGATGCTGGCAAAGAGTGGCTTAACGTTGCCCTGGCCGGGCACGATGGAAAACGGAGGATAGTCGAACGCATAACTCCACGGCTTCGCGCGCCAGAGCCGCCCGGCCGCGGCGAGCAGAGGTCTCAGCACATCCTCTGGCAGATCCAGAAAAGGCCCCGGCTGTTGGAGGTGAGCGAAGAGCTCATCGAACATTTCCTCGAACGGCTCGAATGGAGGTGAGGTCGTGACCTCAATATTCAGAGGCGCCAACATCGGTGCCACCTGCCGAGCCAGCTCCTGATTGAACAGCACAACCCGACTAGGCAGGACAGGGGGCTGCGGTTCACCCGGAACCGGCGTCGGGCTGCGAAGAGCATTCACCAGGGTCTGCGCGGGGTGTCCCGGCTCATCCAACAGCTGCCCAACAACGTAGCCGTCGTCGGCACGCACCCAGAGCGCGATGACAGGTTTGTAGGTGCGGTTGTCCTCGCGTACCTCAACCGGGGTCTCCCGAACGTCGCCCAGGAGGACGGGCCCCCGATCCCCGCGCCCGATCGGAGTCGGTTGCTTCGGATTCTTACGTCGCGCCATGGAGACCTCCTCGATTGGCCGGACTTCGGCTGGCTGCGTCCAGCGCCTTCACCACATGCGAAAATGATACCATCTACTCGGTTGCCAACGCGCGTCGCGCCCAACAGGCGAGGTAACCACGGTGAACACTATTGCTGCAGCCACGTGCGGGGCGGCTAGCGGGCAAACCCCAATCCTCGCTAGCTCTGCGGAGCCGAGTCAGGCGGCCTTAGCAGACTTTGCTCGCTCGTAGAGGGTCTCGGGCGCCACGTCAGCACCATTGGGCCACGCCACTGTTCCGCCTTCGAGGAAGAAGCGCTGAAAGTATGCGGGATCCTTGAGCGGCTCGAAGATCGGGCCATCCAACCATCGCGAGAAGTCGACTGTTTCCTCTAGCCCATCGCTGAAGGTCAGGTGGATTCTGTACCCATCACGATACTCGGCCCGGATCACACTTGGAAGAAACTCCATTACGACCTCCTTAATCCAATGGGGCAATCCTCTCAATCGGCTCGCCCTTCTTCAGTCGATCCCAATTGGCCTCCAGCTCGGACTGGTGCGCAGTAGCCCACTCTTTGATCAAACGGATCGTCATGCCCGCGCAAGCGGGCATCCAGCGGCCGCTACGGGGCCTGGACTCCCGCTACCGCGGGAGTGACAGAGTTGGACGCAGCCTGTGCGTCACGACCTTGAAAAGACCCTAACCGAATTATACCGAGTAGCAGCGGAAAGTGACTGCTGACCGGGCCGGTACTACCTGCAGCAGCTATCCTGGGAGGAACCGCGCGACCCAACCGGCGGCTCGCGGTTCCTCCACCACCAGCCGACCCTGGTACATCCCAAGGGTACAGGTAAATAAGAACTCGCCGGAGCGGGTGGGAATGAACTGAACCGGGGTGGTGGCGAAGGGAGCCAGCCATCGCTCCTGCTGGAAGTCCGAGAAGATCACCCGGTCCGAGCATGGGTCGTCTTCCTGTCGGTCGAACAACAGACGGAGGGGGACTCCACGTCTCGCCACTATCGTGGCCGGTTGGTAGTGGCCTCTTACCACGATAGCTACCTGTTGCACTCCGTCGGTACCCACCACCGCTCGTGCTCCACCTCCTCGATGGGCAACCAGCCACAGTCCCAGGAGAGCCAGCGGCGGAGCGAGGAGAATCAGCACTGTTATCGTCTCGCCCATGGTTTGGGATCCTCCCGGAAGCGCATCTTCTCCCCGACAAAAGACTCAGACAGGGAACTCCAGTGGGACAAGTGGCAATATAGAGGGCACAGCTTAACAAGGGCTTAGCGCAGTCTGGAGACGGGCTTAGAGTTTGCGAGGACGATGATCGGTTATGGGCAGGCGTACGGTGAAGGTGGTCCCATTTCCGACGACGCTTTCCACGCCGACGTAGCCGCCGTGGCGCTCCGCAATCCACCGGGCGATGGACAACCCCAGCCCCGTCCCCCCTTGCTCGCGGGAGCGAGCCTTGTCGGCACGGTAGAACCGTTCGAAGATGTGCGGCAGGTCCTCCGGAGCGATTCCTATCCCCGTGTCCGCGACCGTGATCACGCCTAATCCAGACTCGGTGTGGAGGGCCAGTTGAACGTCACCGCTCTCCGGGGTGTACTTGAGGGCGTTATCTATCAGGATCACCAGCAGCTGCTTCAATCGCTCCGGATCGCCCTGGACCTGGACCTGGTCCAGCTCTCGCAGGGAGACCTTTCGCCCAGGTGTCAGCCTCCGGGTATCCTGGAATACCTCCAGCAGCAGCCTATCCAGCTCGACCGGTTGCAGCTTTACGCCCTGGCCGGCGTCGGCCCGAGCCAGGATAAGGAGATCCGCAACCAGATTGCTCATGCGCTGCGCCTCCTTTCGAAGATAGGACAGTGTCTCG
>DAHXJB010000012.1:0-3222 GCA_027372455.1 Chloroflexota bacterium
AACCGCAAGTAACGGTCTTCGAAAGTGGGAAGGCCCCGGCGCTGCTAGCGCCGGGGCCTTCTTCGTTACGTGGGACCTCCGCAAAGCAGTAGAATGTATCTCCAGAGTGCCGTCTCAGGAGGAGAGCGATGGCCAAGGATAGGACCAGCTATAGACGAAAGCTGTCGTCGGAGGAGGCCAGGGAGCTGTACATCTTCTTGACCAAGGATGCCCTGGAGTTCTTCCCTCCGGTGGGGCAGCCGTTCGATCTGTCCCTGGGAGATGCCTCGGTCCGGGTGGCTGTCTCCGCCGTCGACTGCGATTGCGTCGGCGAGCCCCACCAGCACTACCGCATCGAGGCCGGGGAGTTGGCGGAGACGGTGGATCTATCCCAAGGAGCCGTGGTCACCATAGCGAGGGGGGACGACGGTGGATACTCCCTGGTGCGATGACCGCCTCGTGGACCAGTCGGTCGGTTACTCTTCCACGCCTATCTGAGAATGGGGATTGCGGAGATTGTAGAGGTCCCTGAGACGCCCGAGGTAGTGCCCCTCAGTCAGTTCCTGGAGGTCCTGTCCGGTGCCGGCCCCGTACAGCTTAACCCAGGGTTCACCGCCCCCTTCACGAACCGGGCGGAAGAGCATCATAGTCACGTCTTCGAAGCGCTCCCCCGCCGACGAGTAGTCCTGACGACCGCTGATGGTGCCAAACAGCATCGCCGCCCTTCTGAAAGTCGAGATTCGGCGTAGTGCCGTCCTATCCAGGTTGGCATCCTCGGGCATCGCGAATAGCGCGCACACCACCGAATAGGGAAACCGCATGTGGAGGGTGATCGCTTCGGTGCATAGATCGCCGAAACGGTTCTTGAGATTCTTGCCGTAAGGTTCAAAGCAGATCGACTTGATGGACACAGCCGCGAGAAGGCCATGCCGCTCGTCGGCGTAAGAGACGTCGACCTTCTTCGGCCCGAGGCCACCCTGGAACTCCACCTCGCCAGGGCCGCCTTTCAGCGGCCTCACGCCCCGGAAGCCAATGGAGCGCAGCCCAGCCGCAAGTTCGATGGCCAGGGCCGCAGACAACTGTTCTGAGTAGCGCTTCTTCGTCGCTTGCTGCGCCGTGGTCGGTGGCACAGTGCCGGCTGCCCTAACGGCATCGAGTAAGGACAACGGGATTCCTCCACTTCATCGACTACGACGGCGCCCTTTCAGCAGGAGCCAACCTTCGCGAAGTTGCTGGATATCGCTCGCGGACAAGCCGAGCCCTTGCCGCAGTATGATCCCGTCCGCGAGCTCGCGAGCCAACTCAGGCTTGCCGGCCCTCAAGAGCGCGTCCAGGTCGGCGGCTAGGCTGTTCAGCCCTCCAGGTCCGAAATCGGGCAGGGCAACCGCCACCCGCCCGGCCTCTGTGGGCTCCAGCTTCAGCATTCCCCCGCCCAGACTGTGTCCCTCCATTTCGCAGCTCAGGGCGGTCAGCGAAGTCTGCCACGCGGCCGCCAGCTCGATGGTACCGACCCGGCTGTTGGGCGCCAGGCGCACGATGTGAAGAGTATTCGGGGCCACTGCATCGGCTTCGTTGGCCACCAACTTGGGATCTCCCCCACTCATGTAGGTTAGAAAGCCACTGGCTTCATACACGTGGGGAACCGAGTACCAGGGTTTCCTCACCCGGCACTTGTAACGATCTGGCACACCCCGTCTGACGCCCTGACGCAGGTATGCCTCCACCGACTCCGGCAGAGACTGCATCCCCTGGATGTGAAGCAGGGAATTGGGATGTCCGGATAGACGAAGACTCTCCCAGTCCTCTCGGGTAAAACGCAAGCCCGGCAGCTCAGAACCACGACACGCCGCGGGCCGCAGGAAGTGGGAGGGTATGCGGTAGCCATCGATGGTCTTGGCATCCAGGTGAAAGAAGGCGTTGTCTCCGGTCACGTAGCCTATGCCTACCTGCGCCAGGGACCTCAAAGGGGTGACGAGGCCCGACTCACGCAGTTGCCGATAAAGGTGGCGAGTACCATGAGGCAGAAGATAGTGAAGCACTCGCTCGTGGTCGCGGCGCAGGGGGGAGGCGTCTATCTCAACACCGTCTGGTAGCGCAGCCGATGGATCGGTGTACTCCTCCAGGGCAGACAGCCCGGGCAGGTCTATCAGCTGGAAGGTCTCGAAAGGCTCGCCGCGCCCCGCAGCCAGCAGCAGGACCGTGTCCTCAGACAGAGTCGGGAAGATCCTGCGCGAGAAGCTGAGAATACGGGTAGAGCCAAAGCTGCTTCGCAGGTAGTCCAAGACCGGACGGGCGTAGCCGGCGTGAGTCAGCTCGGCTGGCGCCACCATGGCGAGCCGGCCGCCCGGTTTCACGAACTGCACGGCGTGCACGAGAAAAGGAGCCCACGAGCTGGTCAGTCGAGATAGCTCTACCCCGGCATCTCGAGCACGAAGCAGCGCGGCGTCTCTCGCGTCGCCGCTGAACCTCTGGTATCGAATAAAGGGAGGATTGCCAACCACCGCGTCGGCCGAGGGTAGTTGGCCTGGAACGACATCGAAGAAGCTCGCGTGAAGCAGTTGCACCGTCGAAAGGATTTCCGCGCCTCGGGCGGCGAATCTGCGATGCGCGACCGGGTCGATCTCAATGCCGAAGAGCTGCCGGCTGGGGTTCCCGCCAAGATCGCGAATCCGTTCCGCCGCCTCTGCCAGGAAAACGCCGTCTCCTGAACTGGGGTCCAGCACGTTTTCCTTGCCCGTCGTCAGAGCCCAACGCAGAAGAAATCTGGCGACAGCGACGTCGGTATAGTAAGCGCCCAGCTCTTTGCGGCGTACGCTTTCGGGCACGGGATCTCCATTCGCGGGATTGAGTAGATCGTCGATGTCGATGGAAGGTCTGCCGGCACCATATCCGGCCCGACCAGCTCGATCGAACGCCCTGGAGATGCCAGCAGACGCGGACTCAGCCTTCATGCTTTACCTCAGGCCGGACGACAATCCAAGCGACTTCTTCAGCGCCATCACGCAGAAGGGGGGTAGTCGCCTTAATGTGGCACCAGTGTATTCTTGAAGGTTGATGTGGTCAATCTGTCATGGTAGGCTGGAGAGGCTGTACCCCCGCAATACTCGTCTAGGCTCAAGAAAGGCAGTCGGCGGAGTCTCGCCCCGACTGGGCCTCCCTTGAAAGAAGAGCTCAACAGGTTCAATCCGGCCAACTCGGGCATCTGCCACGGAACCTGCGCCTATTGCGACCAACGGGTGGGGG
>DAHXJB010000019.1:0-3177 GCA_027372455.1 Chloroflexota bacterium
ACCGTGAGCTCTCCGAAGGGCATCGTCCCCGGCCCGACCTGGAACCCTCCGAAGATGTACCTGCCCTCGTGCGTCGTGTTGCCTGCCTGCAGCGCCTCCTGAAGGAAGTTGTCCACCTGCTTGCCCAGCGCCTTCAGGGCATCTTTGTCCAGGGCGTTGGAGGACCCTCGCAGGGAGATGTCGCGGGCGCGCCTCAAGGAGTCGCCTATCTGATTGAGAGCGGTGTCGCTGGCCTCCATCCAGCCCCTGGCGGAGGAGATGTTTCGCTTGTACTGATCGTACTCAGCAGAGGTGGTCCTCAAGGTTAGGGCGCGGCTCACCGCCTGCGGGTCGTCGGAGGGCTTGCGGAGCCTCTTCCCGGAAGACAGCTGATCCTGGAGTTCCGCCAGGTGCTCGCTGTTGTAGTTGATGTTCTGGCGGAGGTTGTCCACCATCATTCGGCTCGTTATGCGCATGCACTCACCCCCTAATCACGGGTTACCGTCCGACGATACCCACGCTGTTGACCAGCTTATCCAGCATCTCGTCCATGGCGTTCATCACTCGAGCGGCCGCTTGGAACGCCCGTTCAAACCGGACCACGTTGGCAGCCTCCTCATCCAGGGAGACCCCCGAGAAGGATTCACGGTTCTTGGTCAGGCGGTCCACCAGGGACTTCTGGTTGGTCACCATGTCGTTCGCCTGCTGCCCGTCCACCCCCAACTTGGCGATCATCGCCCTGTACCAGTCGTTGAGAGAGGCCGTGACGGTCGCCCCGAGAGTGTCGCTCACGATGGAGACCTTGGTGTCCCGCAGCGCATCGGCGATGTCGTTCGCGCGCTGCCCATCGCCGTCCTGTCCAGGGGCTGAGGCTGCCGCGACCAGGTTGGGGTTGGTTCCCAGGTTGGGATTGACCCGGATGTCGGCGGCGCCCGTGCTGGGCGTCGCATCTGCAGACCCGAAGAAGACGCGAGGAGTCGTGTCGACCAGGTTGTATCCGGTGGTGTGTCCCAGGTTGCTGGGGGGCGTACCGTTGTTCACCAGGGTGATCAACTGGGATGCCAGTTGGTCCAGCCGCCAGGTGAAGCTCTGCCCGAAATCCGGATTCCCGTAGCCAGGGCTGAGAGCCGCCAGGGCAGCCGACGAGGGATTCAAGGTGACGTTCCGGGTCTCCAGCAATCCCTTCAGTTCGCTCTCGCCTATTCCTGCGTCCGGATTTGTAGGAGGATTGGAGGGGTCATTCCAATAGACGTGGCCTATGCTGTAGGCACTATTCGGCGCGGGCAGAGCGACCTTTCCATAGCTCAGGCCGTTGACGGTGCCACCCTGCACCAGAGTCTGCTGCGTGCCGCCGCTGCCTGGCAGCCAAACCGTCACCGTCCCGTCATCCTGCTCCTGGTAGCTGACCCCCACGGCACGAGCAAGGTTGTCCAGGACCAGGTCCCTCCGGTCCCTCAGGTCGTTCGCCTGGTCCTGGTGGACCAGGACCTTTGGATCGAGGTCGCTGGCAACCTGGACCTCCACCGCGCCGATACGCTTGTTCAACTCGGCGACGTCCTTCAGCCAACCGTTGACCTCGACCAGCTTCGAGTCGATTTCGGTGTCGGCCTGCTTCTGAAGAGCGACCATCTGTTTGTAATCTCGCTGGATCACGTCGGCCAGCAAGGTTCCGCTCTGAACCAGCGCCACCCGGGCGGCATAGTCCTTGGGACTGGCGGCCAGGTCTTGCCACGCGCCCCAGAACTTCGTGAGCAGGCTGTTGATCCCCTGGTCCGAAGGCTCGTTGAAGAGTGCCTCGATTTGCGCCAGGTAGTCCTGCTTGGTTTGCCAGTAGCCCAGGGAGCCCACCTGGCTGCGGACCTGGCTGTCGAGGAACTGGTCCCGCATCCTTCGGATCTCTTTGACGATCACCCCCGTTCCAAGCTGGCCGGCCTGTCCGGCGATAGAGGCCGTGGGCACAGGGAAGGGATCAGCCGCCACCATGTGGGCATCCTGACGGGTGTAGCCCTCGGTGTTGGCATTGGCCACGTTGTGGGCAGTAATGTCCAGCGCCCTCTGCTGTGCCATCAGGGCGCTGACGGCGATATTCAGACCGAAGAAGGTGGAAGTCATTCGCTACCTCGTGCGGGGCTCAAGCGTGGCAATCTACCGCAAGGGTGCCGGCCGCGCTCAGCCGAGGCTGCCCGCTCCACGTATAGCTGTTTCCAGTGCCCGTTGCGCGGCGAAGTTGCCGGATTGAGTCCCTGACGGTCTCCAGCGACTTGCGCATCAACTGGATGTTGCCCTCGTTGGTCTCCCTGAGCCTGGCTACAGACTGGGCCACTCGATGGCGCGTGTCCAGCAGCTCCTCCGCCTCGTTTCCTCCCACTCGGGCAGCCAGCGCCAGCAGGGAGATTTCGGTGGGGAGACCCACTTCGCGAGCCAGCTGGACCGCGACGCCACGCCGCTTCTGCTCCAGCCGGTCCATCTCCGCGATCAGGTCGCTCTTGTCCCGGGTTACGTTCTCCAGGAGATCCACGCTCCCCGCCAGCATCGCCTCTCGCTCTCCTCGAGAGAGCTCCAGCAGCCTGGCGCAGAGACGCTCCTGCTCACGCATAACCGCGATTAGCTCGGAGCACCGATTCGAGCACCGAGCCGAGGATTGCACTGTCGCTTGCTTGAGTGTCATTTCGTCCTCGACGCCAGGAGCGCCTTGGCAATCTCCGCGTAGGACAGTTGATATCTCCCATGCTCGATGGCTGCTCGCAGTTCAGCTACCTTCTCGTCGCGCACGTCGGAGGAATCCCGGACCGCTTCACCCAGCTTCTTCAGAAGCTGGCCCTTATCGGAGATCACGGCCTCATCCGCTCCCGACTGCCGTCGAGCGCCCTCACGCACCCGCCGCTGCGCCTGGTCCAGCTCCTGCGTCCTGTGAGAGTCCCGGACAGTACTGGATTGAGTTGCGCCGCTGCTGGAGATATCCATGCTGCTATTCACCCCCGGAGGACTACCTTGGCCCACCTGATCCCATCACTAATAATCGGCACGCTACCCTAGATCTTTAGGCCTGGCTCCTACGTCACCCGGCCGACTTCGTTGACCGCTTTTCCCAGCAGTTCGTCCTCGGCCTGCAGGATCCTCTGGTTCGCCTGGTACGCCCGGGTTATCGATACCAGATCGGTCATCGCGGAAACCTCGTCCACATTGGACGCTTCCAGG
>DAHXJB010000052.1:0-3722 GCA_027372455.1 Chloroflexota bacterium
CGGGTGCAGTCCGGACTGCACCCGCACCGCCCGATTCACGCGCTACTTGAAGTAGACCGATCGGTAGAATCCGATCCCGTCGGGTTGGAGCGAAATGCCGCCGACGTTGCTGCGGCTTCCGCCCAGGAGGGTCGTCGACCACAGGAAACCCCAGGGAGCATCCTCCATGACGACCTTCTGTGCGTCGGCGTAAGCCGCCTTGCGCTTCTCCGTGTCCGCGGTCTGGAGCCCGTCCTTGATGTCTTGTTCAAACTTGGGATCGGTGTAGAAAGCCACGTTGAAATTGGATGGAGGCCAGTTGTCCTTGGTCAGCAACGGTCGCAGCCCCCAGTCCGCGTCACCCGTGGAGGGCGACCAACCGGCGTAGTTCAGTTCGCCTTTGTTCTGATCCAGGGGCTTGAACCGCTCAGCACTCAGCGTTGCCGCATCCAGCGATTGCACCTCTGCCTGGATGCCGACCTTGGCCAGTTGTGCCTGGATAGCCTCCATCACCTGCTTGGCCGTGGTATCGTTGGCCCCGCGCATGGTCGTCTTGAAGCCATTGGGCAAGCCAGCATCGGTCAGAAGCTGCTTTGCCTTCGCGGTATCGTACGGGTAGGACATCACCTTGGTGTAGCCCCAGACCCCCGTCGCGAGTGGTGAGTCACTGAGGCGGGCATAACCGGCGAGCACCGACTTGATGATCGCCTCCTTGTCGATGGCGTAGTTCAACGCCTGGCGAACCTTCACGTTATCATACGGCTTCTTCTGGGTGTTCATCGCCACCCAGTAAGTGTAGATACTCGGGGTTTCGACCAACGACAGATCTTTGTTGCCTTTGACCGTGGCGGCCAGCGCATAAGGTACGTTGTTGATGAATTGCGCGTCGCCCCTCTGCAGCATCGCAATCCGCGTCCCATCCTCGGGGACAGGCTTGACGATGATCTTGTCGACCTTCGGGCCGTTGTTCTTGTCCCAATAGTCCGGGTTCTTGACCATGGTGAGGTGGTCGCCCGGTACCCACTCCGAGAATTGGTAGGGGCCGGTGCCCACCGGGTGCTTGCCGTAATCGGCACCGTACTTCTTGATGGCGGCTGGACTGCTGATGGCGCCCGCTGGATGGGCGAAGGTGGCGATCATGGCGCCGAACGGTTCACTAAGGGTAAAGCGGACCGTGTTTTCGTCGACCGCGTCCACCTGCTTGATCACTTTGAAGAGGGAATAACGCTTCAGCTTGTTGTCTGGGTTGCGGATGCGGTCGAAATTAAACTTGACTGCATCGGCATTGAACGGTGTGCCGTCCTGGAACTTGACACCCTGGCGCAGATGGAAGGTGTAGACCGTCGCATCGGGAGATGCGTCCCACTTCTCCGCGAGCTGAGGGATTTGTTCCATCTTCCCGTTGAAACCGATCAACCCCTCCAACATGCACTTCTCGGGTCCATAGGAGGCGTTGTCGTTGGTGTCCTGGGGGTCGAGGCTGACTTCGTCGGCATACTGCGCGATGGTGACCACCTTCTCCGCCTTTGTGCCCGAAGAGGATGGCGCTGTTGCGGGCGCGGGTGCCTGTGCGGCCCCAGGTGCCTTTGTGGCCCCAGGTGCCTGGGCTGGGGAGGGTGCAGTGCTCCCGCCGCTGCAGGCTGCCACCGCCACCGAGGCAGCCCCAGTTCCGAGCAACATCAATAGCTCACGACGGGTTAGACGTAGCCTTTCCTTGCCTTCGCTGACGTTCTCCATGTGCGCACCTCTCTAAATTGGTCAGATCTCCGCATATCGGACGGAAGTCCGACTGTATCGATTCGCCGTTCCGCAGGACGTTGTCACTGCCGGATCATTCTGAACAGCAACAGCTACTGGGTCTGCCCGCGGATGAAACCGAGAGTGGTACCGTGGAGTTACCATGCTAAGACGGCCTTGCAAGATCATAGGATTAAGCTCGGAAGAATGCAAGATATTGTTTTTCTGCATGCTCGTGGTCGCGCAGGCCTATGCTTGCTCAACCCTTGAAGATGTGCTACCTTGCCCGCGTCAATCAGCCCTCCGCTCGATCGAACCTTTCCATCTCAGCCGGTCGGAGAGCTCCTTGATCCCTGCCCACCTCTGATTTGGGCAGTTTCTCGGAGATTGCCGGATTCGTGCAAGGAGTGGTGCAAGATGTCTTTCACGCTGATCAAGAACGCGCGGATCTACGATCCTGCCAGTTTGGGGGCGCAAGATCTGCTGATTGCAGGTGGGAAGATAGTCGCAATGGCCCCGCATCTGGATCCACTGCCGGCCTGGGCTCAGGGAAACGTGATCGAGGCCGGCGGAAGGCTGCTGACGCCAGGACTCATCGATCTCCATGAGCATCTGATTGGTGGTGGTGGCGAGATGGGGCCGTCCAGCCGCACTCCAGAGGCGACTCTGACCGCTATCAGCACGGCTGGGATCACAACCGTGGTCGGGGTGCTGGGAACCGATGCCGTGACTCGCCACGTCAGCTCGCTCCTCGCGAAAGTGCGCAGCCTCGAGTCCGAGGGGTTGACTGCCTACATGTACACCGGCGCCTACCAGATACCCTCTCCAACGCTGACTGGCTCGGTGCAGAATGACATAGCCCTGGTGGACAAGGTGCTCGGCGTGAAGGTGGCGGTGAGCGACCATCGCTGTTCCCATCCTACCTTCGATGAGCTGACCAGATTGGCTGCAGAGGCGCGTCTGGGAGGGATGCTGGGGGGCAAGGCAGGCATTGTTCACGTTCACGTCGGTGGAGGAAAGGCGGGCTTGGGGCCACTGCGGGAGGTCGTTCAACGCACTGACGTTCCGATCACCCAGTTTCTGCCCACCCACATGGGAAGGTCGCAGGAGAAGCTGCAGCAGGCTATGGAGTGGCTGGAAATCGGCGGATACGTCGATATCACTACGTCCTCCGGGAGGTCTCCGGGTTCCGGCGCTGAGGATGATCCCGACTTCGTGACCCCTCGGAGAGCGCTCAAGCAGTTTCTCCGATCTCAGATCGACTTGAGACTGCTCAGCTGGAGCACAGACGCTCAGGGGAGCCTCCCGCGTTGGGACCCGGCTACCGGGCTGGCGATCGGACTAAAGGTCGGGCGTGCCCACAGCCTCCTGGATGAGGTGCGTCTTGCGGTGCTGGAGGAGAACCTCGATCTCAGTGAGGTGCTTCCGCTGGTGACCGCTAATCCAGCCGCACGTCTGGGCCTGTCCGGGTTCAAGGGGAGGGTGGCGGTTGGCTACGATGCCGACCTGCTGCTGCTGACCCCTGATACCCTACAGATCAACACCGCGTGGGCCAGAGGCAAGCCGCTTGTTGCCGACGGCGTCGCCGTGTCGTTTGGCATGTTCGAGCGGGAGAATGAAGGCTAGCAGCTCAGGCCGCTCGCTGTTGTGCCCGCCCGGTGGCCTCCTCTCTGCAACGAATGTGCATCAGTTTGACCCGGATGAGATCGTCGATGCCGAGAGGCACCTTCGTATCTATGGTGGTGGCGGCCTCGTCGAGGCTTACCTGTTGACCACAGTGGGTGCATTTGCGATTGTGGCGCAGGTAGACCCAGAGCAGCTGCCTGTGTAGCTCGAAATCCTTCTTGTTCATGGCCGTTATCCTGATTGGGCAGCGCCCGTTGCCCTATGCATCGTGGTTTGCGGAGCTACCCGGTAGAGCATCCATCGTGCCATAGCTCGATCGGGGTGGGACTCCAGAATCTGGTGTCCTGCATCTCCTCTTGGCAGGACAAGTTGAAATGGGT
>DAHXJB010000094.1:0-7164 GCA_027372455.1 Chloroflexota bacterium
GGGCTATTCGTCCGGCCTCGATGCTAGATACATCCAGGAGGTCGTCGATCAGGTTCAGAAGCGCCATGGACCGGGCCTTGGACCTCTCCAGCATGTGCCGGAACTGCTGAGGATCGTCACCTGCGGCGCCGGTCAGTATCACATCCATGTAGCCCTGGATTGCTGCCAGGGGAGCCCTCAACTCGTGGGCCACCATGGCCACGAACTGGGATTTCACCCGATCCAGCCGCTTGAGCTCGGTGATGTCCCTCACGACAGTCACTGCCCCAAGGGTTTCCGACCGGTCGTCTCGAACGGGCGCTACACTGGCCATGAGGACCCGGGAGCCGTCCGGTGCGGGGATTTCCTGGGAGAGCATCTCGTCCCGGTCTGCGGTCTCGGTCAGGGCGGAGGCCAGCAGCCCCAGCAGTGAGGCTCTGACATGCAGTCCGCGACGGGGGAGCCGATGAGGCCGTGGGAGGAAAGCTGCAGCATGGACAGGGCCGCCGGGTTGTAGAGCACGAGCTGTCCATCCCGGTTGGTGACGAGGACGCCCTCCTGCATGCAGTTGATCACGGTGAGGAGGCGGCTCTTCTCGAGGGATATCTGCAGCAGGCTGTGCTCCTTCTCTTCCTGAAGGTGGCAGGCCTCCAGCAACAGCTTTCTTCGGTCCAGGGCCTTGTCCACCTTGGCGACCAACTCGTCGGGAGTGAAGGGCTTGGGCAGGAAGTCGTAGGCGCCGCTCTTCGTAGCCTCGATGGCAGTCTCGAGGGTGGCGTATCCGGTGATCATGACGCACATGATGGCGGGGTCGATCTGCTGAACCCGGCGGACCAGGGAAATGCCCCCGATGCCCGGCATCTTGACGTCGACCAGGAGCAGATCGAAAGCTCCCGACTGGGCCATCTCCAGAGCGGCCGCCCCGTTTTCGGCCGTCTCCACTTGATAACCCTCGGAGCCCAGGGCTCGACGACAGCCCTCGCGGATCCCCCTCTCGTCGTCCACCACCAGAATGCGAGCGGTTGATGCCATCTTCCTCATCCTCTCGGCAGGCTGTCGTCGGGTGGCTGGGGTTCTTCCTGGGGCAGCCCGATCAGCTCCTCCCTGTGCTCCAGCGACTGCCGGCCGACGCGTTGGCCGCTCACAGGGAGAGTCATGGTAAAGGTGGAGCCGACCCCCACCTTGCTCTGGACCTCCAGGGTGCCCCTGTGCATCTTCACTACGCCGTAGGCTATGGCGAGGCCCAGACCGGTGCCCTGGCCGGTGGGCTTGGTGGTAAAGAATGGGGTGAAGAGCTTATCCAGGTTCTCCTGGGGTATCCCACAACCGGTGTCGGAAACGGAGATCGAGATGGAGTCGTTACCCTCGGCTACCCCACTGGTCACGGTCAGCAAGCCTCCTCCATGCATCGCCTCGGCGGCGTTCACCACGAGGTCGGAGAGCGCGTGGTGAAGCTGACTGGAGTCAGCCTGGACGGGCGGGAGCTTTGGATCGAGGCGGTTAATCACCGACACGCCCTCGAAGAAGGGTTGCCTGTCCACCTCCGCGATGATGTCCAGCAGGAGGGTGTTTACGTCGACGGTGGTCAAGTTCAGCTTGCCCTGCCGGGCGAACTCCAGGAGGCCGGACACTATGGTGCGGCACCGGGCGGCCTCCTCCACTATCATCTCCAGGTCTTTCAGGCGGGGGTCGGCGGCTGTCATGCCCTTCATCATCATGTGGGCGAAGATGGTCATAGTGCCCAAGGGGTTGTTGATCTCGTGAGCCACCCCGGCCGCCAGTTGGCCCATCGAGGCCAGCTTCTCCGACTGGATCAGCTGGTCCTGGGTCGCCTGAAGCTCCTCCTGGAATCGCTTCAGTTGAGCCAGGTTCTCCTGGAGCTGGTCCACCAGGTAGGGGAGACACATCTGGGACTCCGCCAAACCCTGATAGACGGCGATCGCCTTCTCTCGACAGGTAGCATAGCCGCATGCCCCGCAGTTCAGCTCGTCGGCCTTTCCGAGCTTCTTGACGGAGCGGAGGATCCGCTCTATCTCCTCCTCTGAGGGTATCGGCAGGACAGCGCTCTGGTTCTCGAAGGTTCGCCGCAGGCTTACTCTGGAGTAGCGTTGCAGCAACGCCTCGAACTCCTCGGGGGTCTGCTCCGAGAGACGGGACTTGACGTAGTCGGCCACGGCCTGCTTGCGGGCGAACAGCCCCTCCCTGCTGTCGATTATCGGACCGTCGATGCATCCGTCGCAGAACAGGATATCCAGGAACTTGACCGACAGCTTGCCCTGGACCAATTCGTGGATGGCGTAGAGGGTGTTGTCCTTCCCCTCGGTGACCACCACGTCGGTCTCCAGCACGTCCGCGCTCATGGCGGCAGTTTTCAGGAGTCCCCCCGCCACTGGGAACACCCGCCCGATGCGGGACCCTGGGCCGTCGGGGACGCTCTCGGGCATGGAAGGTGGGTCAATGGCCTCCTTATGAAAGAGTGCCTTCAGCTCGCTGAAGGTGAGTGCGGCATCGATGGCTCCAGCGGCCGACTCCTCGCGGATCTCTGCCTTCTTGGCGATGCAAGGCCCGATGAAGACCACCAGCGCCCCCGGGCTGTGGACTGCCTTGACAACCCTGGCCAGCGCGATGGCCGGTGAGACGATGGGAGCGAGGTGTGGCAGCAGGGAAGGGTAGTGCCGCTGGATCAACGACACTACCTCTATGACCTTCGCCTGCCCGTCCTCTACCTTTATGGCCTTGGCCGGGCACTGGCGAACGCAGGTGTAACATCGCTTGCAACGGTCCCTAATGGTGGTTACGATGGCAGGTGTCTGTCTGGTCACCGCATCGGACTCAGTGGCACGAGCAGGATATGCACGGGTCGTAGTTGCGAATAACCATCTCGCACCTTAGGGTGGCCTCCTCCTGAGTGAGGCTCAGCACCGAGGGCACGAAGGCCCACAGGTCCCTCTCCATGTTGGACAGATTGTGGGCGGTGGGTGGGACGATATCAGCCTTTGAGACCATGCCCTCGGAGTCGAACCGATACGAATGGTACAGGACCCCCCTCGGCGCTTCGGAGACTCCGTAGCCGGTGCCGACCTTAGGCACGACCGAGGCGGCGGGTTCGGGCTGTGGCTCCAGCCGGTCGATGATCCGCACCGACTCGTCGATGGCGTGGACGATCTCCACGGCCCGCGCCAGCACTCCCGCAAAGGGGTTGAAGCAGGGCAGTCTCAGCCCAGTCATGTGCAGGGCCTCCTGGGCATCGGGGGACAGCCTCTCGTGGTTGAGATTGATCCTCGCCAGTGGGCCAACCAGGAAGGAGCCTCTCCCCTCGATGTAGGAGTGCAGGGTGTTGGAGTGTTCCACCTGCCGCTCTTTGATGTGGGTACGGTATTCCTCAATGTCGATGTCGAGCCCCTTGGTGGAGCGCAGCCGCCGCCCGTTGACCGGGTACTCTTCGGGATCGTAGAGCGCCACATGCTCCGTGTCGGGGTTGAAGTCTGGCAACTGGAGGGTGCTCACCAGTTTGACCGTCTCGAGGGCGTCCTCCTTGATGGAGAGGAGACTGGATTTGATCCGAAGCAGCTCTTCTCTCGTGGGGATCCTGGTGAAGCCGCCCACGACCGCCGTGACAGGGTGGATCTCCCGGCCGCCGATCAGCGCGGTGAAGTCGTTGGCCACTCTCTTCATTCTCAGCGCCCGCTTCACCACCGGTCCGTAGTCGCCGGCCATGGCGATGACGCTCTCGTACCCCAGGTAGTCGGGAAGCTGGAGCATGTAGATGTGCAGGGTGTGGCTCTGGATGAACTGGCTGAGGGTGAGCAGGCTGCGTAGATCCCGAACCTGCGGGCTGGGCACGACGCCTAGGGCGTCCTCAATGGCCTGGATTGAGGCCATCATGTGGGACACCGGGCAGATGCCGCAGATCCTGGCCGTAATGTCGGGGACATCGTCGAACTTCCGGCCCACCAGGAAGCCCTGGAAGAATCTGGGAGGCTCGAAGATGTTGACCTTGATGTCCTCTACCCTTCCGTCGACAACCCTGACGTCGATGCCTCCCTCTCCCTCGACGCGAGCAAGGTAGTCGACCTTGATCTCAAGGCTAGTCATAGAACTCTGCTCCATTCTTGAACGGTTCCTGGGTGCCGGCGAAGTAGCGCAGCTTGCGAACGATGCCGGTCCTGGAGACTCCCAGCCTTTCGAAGACCTCGCCCATGGAGGTGACGTTGGCATCGCTACTGGGCCCGTAGCACCCGTAGCAGGCCCTTCCGTTGGTAGGGCAGAGGGCGCCGCACCCGGCGTTGGTGACGGGGCCCATGCAGGCTGCGCCCTCGTAGGTGAGCTGACATACATTCTCCTTGAGCTTGCATTCCACGCACACGGAGTGGGCCCGCAAGTTGGGAGCCTTGCCCATGAGAGCGCTCACCGTAAACTCCAACAGCTCGGCCTTGCTTATGGGGCATCCCCTGAGGTAGCCGTCGACCCGCACGTAGGCGTCGATGCCAAAGGCCGTTTCCAGGGAATCGATCCAATCCGGGTTCGGGTAGACCTCCCGCTTGATCCAAGGGAGTTTCTTCCAGTTCTTGAGAGACGGCAGCCCGCCGGTGACGGCGCAGGCACCGATGGCGACGAGGAGATTGCTTTGCCGACGAATCTCCAGGATACGCTCGACCTCTTCCGGTGTGGTGATGGCTCCCTCGACGAAGGCGACATCGTAGGGGCCAGGCGCGTTGTCGCGCTTCGCCTCGGGGAAGTAGACGATCTCCAGGGCCCCAACCAGATCCAGCAGTTCGTCCTCGCAGTTGAGGAAAACCAACTGACAACCGGAGCAGGAGGCGAACTTGAATATGGCGACCTTAGGTTTGCTCACGTCCGATCTCTCCTCTCAGAGCTACAGTACTGGCAGGGACATCCGTTGGAGCCGGGAGTACTGGAATACAGGGCCGTCCTTGCAGACGTGGACCGGCCCTGTCTGGCAGTGGCCGCACATTCCCACCCCGCACTTCATCCGGCGCTCCAGCGAGACGTAGAGATTGTCCGGGGAGAACCCATCCTTCTCCAGCCCGATGATGCCGAATTTCATCATGATGTGAGGCCCGCACATCATTACCACTGAGTTATTGGGCCTGGTCTTCATCTCCTTGTACAGGGTGGTCACCACACCCACATGCCCGTCCCATTCCTGCTTCTCCGGCACCGTGTCCACGGTCGCCGAAACGGTGCAGTCGAGGGCGGATCGCCAGCTCTCGTACTCGTCGGTGTATAGAAGGTCTTGCGGGGTGCGCGCCCCGTACAGGATTTCCAGTTTGCCATAGTGTGGACGGTTGGCCAGGATATGGGTGATCACCGGGCGCAAGGGCGCGAGTCCTATCCCTCCGGCCACCACCAGGACGTCCTTGCCGACGGCCTCGTCCACCGGCCAGCCGCTGCCGTATGGGCCTCGCACGCCAACCAGGTCGCCCGCTTCCAGCTGCCGCAGCGCCCCGGTCAGGTTTCCCACGATCCTAACGGTGTGATCGAAGGAGTTCTCTCGCTCGGGTTCGGAGCTGATGGAGATGGGGGCTTCGCCTATGCCGAAGAGGCTCACCATGTTGAATTGGCCGGGCTGGAACCGGTACTTGGTCTGCCGCTCGCCTGTAAGGGCCATAGTGAAGGTGATAGTGTCGTAGGTTTGCTGTTTAGTCTTAAGGACTACCGCGGACTCCGGCAGGAGTGGGTTTGCTGTCATTGCGCTACACCCCTTATCTCCCTGGCCACCTCGGTGATGTCTATTCCGGCTGGGCAGGCGTTGATACACCGTCCGCAACCAACGCAGCCGAAAGCGCCGTACTGATCGATCCAGTAGCTCAGCTTGTGGTACATGAACTGCTTCAATCGGGCGTCCCTATCCTTGCGGAAGTTGCCGCCATGGACCTCGGCGAACTCCATCAGCAGGCACACATCCCAGGTGCGGGTTCGCTTGACCGATACCGTGTCCAGAGCCACCTGGTCTATGACGTTGTAGCAGTAGCAGCTGGGGCAGGAAAGAGCGCAGTTGCCGCAGGCGAGACAGCTATCCTTCAACTTCGACCACAGTGGGTGATCGAAATTGGCGTTCATCAGCTGGGGCAGCCCGGCCCTGTCCATCGCCCTTGGCATGCGGGCGAGGGCCTCTTTCACAGCATTTTCTTTCCTGGCCAGGTGGTCCGCCGCGCGGGGCCAGCCCAACCCCTCGACAGCGGCAGCTCCCCTGTCGCTGCCGATCTCCAGGAGCAGGTCGCTCCCCAGCACCGTAAGCAGCAGGTCGAACCCACCTCGCGGGGAGGGGCCAGTCTCCATGGAGCCGCAGAAGCACTTGTCGTACGGGGGTGCCGTGCAGGTCATGGCCACGATCAGCGTGGCCTCGCGCCGCATCCTGTAGTAGCTGTCCACGTAGCTCCCTTGGCCGTAGACCCTGTCGAGGAGCTGGATGGCGGCGAGGTCGCAGGAATGGACACCGAAGAGTACCTGGGGCTTGGCCGAGATCTCCTGTTCGGCCTGGAATCCTCCCCGCCTGCGGACGGAGAAGAGAGTCTCCATGGGTTGGAGCAGGTACTTCTTGGGGGACAGGACGGTGGTGCCATAGTCCAAGGCGAGGTCTGCCACAGACGAAATAGGCGCAAACACCGCCCCCTTGCCCTTCCTGATTGGCCCGTGGAGCTCACCGTACCGCTGCAGGACTGCCAGCAGCTCTGGCAGCGAGCCCTGCCCCGCTGCCATCGCCACCGCCTGCCGGTCCTGAAGGGCTGGTTTGGCGATCACCATAAGGTTGCCTCCTTGCTGGAGTTGGTTGGCACTGGAGCCTTCGATTGGCTGCGGGCTGCTGCTTGCAGCCGCCACCTGGTCATCGTTTTCCTCTTCGAGTTGCTCGTCGGGCCTCGCTGGGACGGGGAGAAGGACGGTGAAGGTGGTTCCAACTCCCACCGTGCTCTCCACATCGATCTGCCCACCCTGCAGATCCACGATGCTGCGGGCAATGGCGAGACCCAACCCTGTACCCTCCTCACTGAACCGTCGGGCGTTGTCCGCCCGGTAGAACTCGGTAAAGATCTTTGGGATGTCGGCTTGGGGGATGCCAATCCCGGTGTCTGCAACCCGAAACCTGATGCTCTCCCCGAGCTGGTCGACCTGGAAGTCGACCCTGCCCCCAGCAGCAGTGTAATTGATGGCGTTGGAGAGCAG
>DAHXJB010000095.1:0-1680 GCA_027372455.1 Chloroflexota bacterium
CTGAAGGTGAAGAGGGAAGACCGCCGGCAGCTTGGACAGGAGTGAGCGGAGCGGCTCCTGGGGAACAGCACGCTCCTGGGCCGCTACCTTCAGGGCGGATATCAGGGCCCTGGCCTCGGAGAAGGAGAAATCCAGCACCACGTGGTCGCTACCGGCCGAGAAGCGGTATCCCTTGCGGCGCACGATGGGGAACCGAAGCTCCTCTCGGATGACCCTCAGGTCTTCCTGGACCTGCCGCTCGCTGAGGGCATAGCGGTCGGCCAGTCTTCGGCGGCTGGTGCCGGGGTTTTCGGCAATGTGCTCGATAATGGCCCAGATGCGACTGAGCCGATCGATCGCCAGCTGGTCCCGTTCCACCGTCTGCGGTCACCTCTAGGGGAATGGCTTCCAGATTGCGTGACGCGGCCGTGGGGGCGCCAGACAAAACAAAAACCGCGGTCAACAGGTACATGGCAAGCCCGGTCGACCAGCGGCTGGCCTACAGCCGGCGCGGACGACCCCTTCGGGTGAACGTCCTACAGGCTGACGGCTCCATACGATTCCGTGCCGCGGGCACTTGCGCTCGCAGCTACTAGCTGAACACCACCAACAACTACGGCACCCCGGATAGGACTCGAACCTACGACCTTTGGGTCCGCAACCCAACGCTCTAATCCGCTGAGCTACCGGGGCATGGAGGCGGAGGAGATGGGATTCGAACCCATGACAGAGGTTTAAGGCCCCTGTAACCGCTTAGCAGGCGGCCGCACTAGACCAACTATGCGACTCCTCCGCGCAACTCTCGAGTGACCTGGAAGCTGGCTGCCGACGATGGCGGCGGAGGGGGAGGGATTCGAACCCCCGGGGCTCGCGCCCGACCGTTTTCAAGACGGCCACCTTAAACCACTCGGACACCCCTCCAGGTGCACCGCTATTTCACTGTTAACCGAGAGAGCAGTACGTCGCCTGCGCGACGCCTCTAGAGAGGATTCTAGCCGACCTGGCACCCCATGTCAATGCAGCGGGCAGCCGAATCCCGCCCGCGAGGCAGCGATGGCACCGGAACAACGAAAGCAGCCCGGGAACGGGCTGCTTCCTGCGTCGAGTCGGCATGGCGGAGAGGGTGGGATTTGAACCCACGAGGCTGTTACACCTACCCGCTTTCCAGGCGAGCGCCCTAGGCCACTAGGCGACCTCTCCAGACGAGCTATCAGCTATCAGTCTCTACCCAGCCGGACCGCGGCTGATAGCTGACGACTATTTACGGCGGAGGGAGAGGGATTTGAACCCCCGATGCCTTTCGGCATACCCGATTTCGAGTCGGGCGCACTCAACCGGACTATGCGATCCCTCCGGGCAGCCACATCCCCACGGACTCGATGGCCGTATAGCAAGTATAGCATAGGCCCCTGTCACCCACAACCGCGTGGGGTTCTGCTATACTTCTCAAACGAGCCGTGGCTTGTCTGGAGCCACGTTATCCGATGGAGGATGAATGATCATTATCACGCCGGAAGCTGCCAGGGAACTCCGAGATGCCGCCTCGAATGGTGGCCCCGCAGTGCTGAGGTTCGACGCGGATCCCGACGGTGATGGAGGGTACGACTGCTCCGTAGGCCTAGTGAAGTCGGCCCCCAGTGATGTGAAGACCGAGGACATCGATGGCGTCAAGATCGCCTTCTGTGGGATGGCTGAGAGCAT
>DAHXJB010000116.1:0-4474 GCA_027372455.1 Chloroflexota bacterium
TAGCTGCCATAGCGCTCGAGTTCAATGTCCCCCAACATACGCGGACCAACCAGGCTCATGTCGCCGCGCAACACGTTGAAGAGCTGCGGCAGTTCGTCCAGGCTGGTCTTGCGCAGAATGCGCCCCACACGCGTCACCCGCGGGTCCTTAACGATCTTCAGCGTTAGCTGGTATTGGCGCATCAATTCCGCGTTCTGCCGGAGCAGATCGTGCGCATCGCTGACCATGCTTCTGAACTTGTACGCCGTGAATGGCCGCCCCTCGAAACCGACCAAGCGGCGTTTGTAAGAGACCGGGCCCGGATCGTCGATCTTGATGGCAACAGCGATCAGAAGAAGGATAGGAGACAACAGAACAAGCAATGTGAGAGACAGGAGGACGTCGATCCCCCTCTTGGTGGCCAGGGCAACAACCGATGCACCGCGTTGCTCCTTCGCCTGAGTGGATGATACGGCGAATTCGTCCATAACCCTGCTTCCTATGCCAAATCGAATCTTGGAAACACGGTGGCGAGAAACCGGTCATATAGACCCAGCACAGTCCGCTTGCCGAATCGTTCCTCCACGTAGACCCGCCCATTGTGCCCAAGTCGCTGGGCTTCCACCCCCGCGGCGCGCAGGTACTGGATGGCATCGACCAGTGAGTGCGGATCCTCCGGTGGCACGATCAATCCGCAGTCTCCCTCCTGGATACGCCGCGCCACCTCGCTATCCTTGTTGACGGACGCGACTATCGGCCGCCCCGCTGCCATATAGGTCAAGAGCTTGGACGGGATCACCGAATCCGTCACATCGGCCCTCTGAACGAGCAGCAATACGTCGGCAGCGGCCAACATATATGGAAACGTTTCCGCGGGTTGCAGGGGCAGGAAGCGCAGCGCCGACAGGCCACAGGCGGCAGCCGATTCTTGTAGCCGTCGCCGTTCCTCTCCATCTCCCACCAGCAACCATTTAGCTCTTGTATATGATGCTTCGCTCAGCCTCGCCGCCTCCACAACGGTATGCAAGCCCTGCTTGAGACCCATATTGCCGGCGTGAAGCATGACAAAATCGTCGACAGCCAGACCATTTCGCCGCCGAAAGTCGTTCTCGCGCGGGAGCGGGCGGATAGTCTCCGTGTCCGCCCAGGTTGGCACAATGCCGATCTTCTCCGCCGGCACCCCCCTGCGGATCAGCTTGTCCCTGAAGCCCGAACACAAGACGCTAATACCGGCGGCGCGCTCATAGTTGAGGTTTTCCAGCGCGTGCGCCCCGCGCACCAGCCATCCCTCCCTATTCAGCATTCCTAGCGAGGTGGCAGCATCCGTCGCCAGATCCGTCAACTGCATAGCGAAAGGGACGCCATGCAGCCGGCTCGCCAGCCAGGCGACGGTCGGCATGAAAGGCGGTGGGCTTGAACAAAAGAGGCCGTCGAGAGAGCCGACCGGAGGAATAGCCAACATGGCGTTGAAGGAGAAGGTGATATCGTGGATCAAGCGCTGGACCAGCTTCTTGGGCTCAGACGGGACAAAGTGGATGACGCGTCTGACGTCTACACCGTTGATCCGTTCGTACTTGTACAGGAGACCTCGATATCCATCGTAGGTGCGCCACTGAGGATAGTATGGGAAAGCCGTAATGACCGAGACACGGTGTCCTTGTTCAACCAGGTGCTCGCATAGACCCGTTGTGAACGGTGCGACGGAGATCGGTTCAGGTGCATAGTTGATACCCATGACCAGCAAGTGCATGTTGAACTTCCTACGTGGAGACCGCTCAGATCCTGGTTACCCTTATCTCCTCGGTTGGACCCTGACGTAGATGCTTGGTGCCAACAAGCGGAGCCCGCCCCGACGGACAGATCGGTCGGCCTTGATGAGCAGCCACAGCAAAGGGCCAGAGACCCGGGTGGGTATGTGCAGGTGCCCCCTGGCGGCAACAATTGACAGTCCGGCCCTGTCACACATCTGCTCTACTGCTGTCAAATCAAGCCACCGTGTGTACACGTCCTTTCGCAGGGATCGATGGCGCCAGTTGACGGCCAGGGCCATGGGCAGGTAGAGACTCCAGCGATTGGTGAAATTGAAGACTATCCGGCCGGCCGGTTTGATCACCATGCTCATCTCGGCGATACTCGCGGCCGCTCCTGGCATGTGATGCAATGCATTGACACATAGGCAGGCATCAAAAGAAGCATCAGCCAGGGGCAATCGCCTGGCATCTCCGAGCAGCAGCCCCACCGCCCCGTCCACTCCGGCCGACGACATGCTCGCCCTGGCTCGCCGCAGCATGGGCAGCGCTATGTCCAACCCGGTCATCCGAGCCCCCCGAGCAGCCAGATGGCTGGTGAAGCGACCTGTGCCCACCGCCACCTCCAATACCCGCTCACCAGAAAAAGGCCCCAACAGCTCCGTCACAATCTCCTGTTGCACACGGTTGTTGTATTGCCCCGCGGGCAACAGCCACCTGGCCGCGTCGTAGCTGATGGCATCCTTGCCGTAGAATTGCTGTACCTTCTCGTGCGCCCTCGTATCTTGAGCCATTCAGCCTCTCAGCAGTGCTTCGTATACAGCGGTGGTAGCGGTTGCGGCATGCCGCAAGTCGAAACGATCCTGTGCTACGGCCGCGCCACGTCTCCCCAATTCGTGGCCCCAGCCCGGGTTTCCCAGGATTCTCAACAGGGCATCGGCCAGTTGACCAGCGCTGCCGGGCTCCACCAGTAAGCCTGTCTCTTCGTGGCGCACGATTTCGGGGATGCCGCCCACCCGTGTGGCCACCACCGGCTTCCCAGCAGCCATGGCTTCGAGAGCCACCATGGGGTAGTCGGTTACCCCAACCGTGTTGAGAAACGGCACCACGACCACGCTCGCCGAAGCCATCAAGGCCGGCATGTCGTCCACGATGCCCAGCCGAGTGACGTTTTGCCCGATGTTCAGTTCGCTGATTCGCCCCTCTATTTCCACCAGCCGCTCGTCGAAATCGCGAGTTCTCAGTTCCAGGGTCACCACCAGCCTGGACCGCGGCAGTCGCGCGAGCACTTGGGCCATGGCATCCAGCAAGACGTCAATCCCTTTCTTCCGAACCAGGCTACCAACGAAAAGGACCGTCGCTTGATCAGGTGAAGGAGGATCTAATGAGAAGGCACGCACGTCCAGTGCCATGGGAACCTGGACGATCTTGTCTGGTCGGACCCCGAGGTTGTGCAGTGAGAGCAGCACGTTGCGGCTGACGACGGCAATTCGGTGCACCACGTCCAGCGCCCCGCGTGACATGGGGCCATTCAGTACCAGTTTGCGCCGCTCTCCGTCGAGCCGCTCGCTCACCGGGCAATAGAGCTGGTGCACCGTCGGGACCCCCAGCGCCCGGCCGGCCAGCGCGGTCCCCAGGGCGTAGGGGGGGTAGCTGGAATGTCCGTGCACCAGATCGAACCGATTCTCCTTGCGCAACCTGGCGGAGGCTATCAGGCTCTTGAGCAGGTATTCGATCCCATAGGCTGTGCTGGTTGCAGGCCGGTTCATAACCAACGGGACGAAACTCAGGTATGGTAGACCCATTGTGCATAGCCGGCTCGCTGCTTGTGCCGGGGTGCCGGCGACAACGGTCACGTGATGCCCCAGTGTATGCAACCCTTTGGAGAGGTTCAGCAGGTTTACGACACCGCCTCCCACGAAAGCTCCTCCATTGGGCGAGGGCACCACCCGCGGGAGCAGCATCACGATCCTCATATCCGTTTACTCATAACCTCATGAGAGTCGCGTTGGATCGCCTGAAACGCATAGCTCCGGTTGTCGAGATACCGCGGATCGATCTCTCCCTTGCCCGGTTCGATCGGTACACCCCGTCGCGAATAGCCCAGGGATTCAACCAAGTCGAGCAGATGGTTGCGGGCCACGCCACGATGGACTTCGACGACCAGCTTGGGGGTGAACGCCTTGAGCGAATCAGACATACCCTGCAATACCCCTATCTCCATCCCCTGCACGTCGATCTTGATCCCGTCGATGCGCTCCCGGCCATCGGAAACCCGTGGCCAAAGCCAGTCGAGGCGCGCGGCCAGAATCGTCTCGCTCCACTCCCTCTCCTCGATGGTGCTATCTACCATGCCGCGCACCGTGGGCAACTGTCTCAATGCCACATCTTCCGGCGCCGCCAATGCCAATGGCAGCACCGTCAGCTGGGGGAAACGGTTCAGCAGCCGCGTCTGAGCCAGGTATCCGGCCGTGCTCACCATCGGCTCAAAAGCGAAAACTCGGCCGCTTCGTCCCACCAGGCGGCTCAGGCCAATCGCCGTGTAGCCATAGTGCGCGCCAACATCCAGCCAGGTCTGACCGGGGCGAACGTTGGTCTCAAACCAGGCCAGCAGCTGCGTCTCGGTGTAGCCCAAGATGGCAGCCGGGTAATCGTGCCAGGAGGTCACGTTCCGCAAGCCGCGCAAGGGGCCGCCCATAATGCATTGTTGTCGGATCGTTCTTGGCATCAGCCGGCGCAAGAGCAAC
>DAHXJB010000125.1:0-11327 GCA_027372455.1 Chloroflexota bacterium
TCACCGCCAAGTTCGAGGTCAAGTACCGCAAACCGATCCCGTTGGGGCAGAAGATCACGGTTACCGGTGAGGTAACCAGGGACCGCGGACGCATGGTTGAGGCCCGAGGACGGATACTGCTGGCCGACGGCACGGTAGCCGTGGAGGGCAGCGGCCTCTACGTCAAGCTGAAACCCGAGGAGCTGCGGGACTTCGAGGCAGAGCTAGGGCAACTCGAATAGGCGCAGCATAACAGGAACGACGCACCAGAGAAGAGTGGAGATACCCGGGTGTCCCCCCTCGGAGACGCTTATGGCCGATTCGATTGTCGCCGTCCTCAATGATCCCGACACCACCGAGAAAGTCGCGGCTGCTGCCGGCCGGCTAGCCCTCACCCTGATGCTTTCGCGAGAAAGCCTTCGACTGTCAGAGGAGATCCGCCAACTCTCCGGCACGAGGCTGCTTATACTGGAAACGGGCGTCGGGGGAGAAGATGGACTGGAACGGTGCAGGCAGCTGAGGGCGGCTTCCGACATCCCCATCCTGATCATAGGGGACAAGCCGGATGGCCAGCGGGAGGCGGAAGCGCTGAGAGCCGGGGCCGATTGCTACCTGCCGAAATCGGCAGAGGCAGAGCTGATCCAGGCCCACATGGAGGCGCTTCTGCGTCGCTACCGTTTCGGCACGACCAGGCAGAGCGGCATCACCGTTCGCGATCTCACCATCGACCTGATCCGAAAAGAGGTGCGGCTTCGGGGGGAGCCGATCGCGGTGACCCCGGGCGAATACAGGCTTCTCACCTCATTGGCGACTCAACTGGGAACGGTGGTGCCCAGTTCGGAGCTGCTCCGCGCCATGAATGGCTACGACTGCTCCGAGCAGGAAGCCCAGGAGATCGTGAAGGTGCACGTGAGTCGCCTCCGGAGCAAAATCGACAGATCCCCCAACGAGCCCAGCTACATCTTGAACGTCCGAGGCTTCGGCTACATGCTGGAGCGACGATCGGGTCCCGCTAGAGAGTGAATTGAAGCCCTCCAATCGATTCGGCCGACTCTCCCTTCTGGCCCTGCTGCTGGCCATCGCTCTGGCGCTGGGTTTCGCCCCAGCGTGGAGGCCGGCCGGCTTCTGGTTGCCACCCTCTCAGACAACTTCTCAGCCGCTGGCCGAGGGCCGAGGGCCGAGGGATTTTGTACCGGGAGAACTGCTCATCGAGGCCGTGCCGGGCGTTCACCTCGATGTGAGCAGCCTGCGGCTGGGATACCCGGTGACGGAAGAGGGCGTCGTGGCCCCTTTGGGGATCATGCGGCTGGGGGTGCCGGTAGGACGAGAGAGGGAAATCGCGCGGCTGCTCCGGCAGGACCCCCGAGTGGAATGGTGTGACCTGGACTATCTTCGGAACGTGATGATGGTCCCCAATGACCAGCTGTACCATCAGTTCCAATGGGACTTGCAGCGGATTCACGCCGAGCAGGCGTGGGACGTGACGACGGGAAGCCCCGACGTGACGGTTGCGGTGCTGGATACCGGAGTCGATAGCAGTCACCCTGATTTGACGGGAAAGCTGGTCCCCGGTTACGATTTCCTTCACAACAACCCATATCCCGAGGACGACAGCGGCCACGGCACCCACAGCGCGGGAATAATCGGGGCAGCCTCCAACAACGGCATCGGGATAACCGGGATAGCGTGGGGAGCGCGGATAATGCCGATAAAGGTGCTGAACTCCAGCGGGGTCGGGCCCGACTCGGCGATCTCCAAGGGCATCATCTACGCCGCCGATCACGGCGCCAAGGTGATCAATATGAGCTTCGGCAACCCCATGAGCTCCCAGCTGCTGGCCCGGGCCATCCAATACGCCTATGACAAAGGGGTTGTGCTGGTGGCGGCGGCCGGCAACAGCGCGAACCAGGGTGACGAGGTGATCTACCCGGCTGCCTACAACCAGGTGCTGGCCGTTGGCGCAACCGATGAAGCTGACAACGTGCCGGACTTCTCCCAGCACCATTCCTACGTGGGGATAAGCGCCCCAGGGGTGGGAATAGTGAGTACCTTCTGGCGCGGGGCCGGCTACGGCGATTATGTGGCAGCCAGCGGCACCTCCGCCGCGGCCCCCCACGTATCAGGGGTTGCCGCCCTGGTTCGATCGGTAAACCCCGAACTGAGTGCCAGCCAGGTCGTGAAGATACTGGAGAATACCGCTGACGATCTCGGCGTTCCCGGACGGGACGAGTACTATGGCGCCGGGCTAGTGGATGCCTACAGGGCGGTGATGGCCGCCAAGCTGGGCACCACCAGCTATCCCACGGCCACACCGGTCCCCGCGGGCAAACCGCAACCCACGTCGATGCCCCCGCAGCCGCTCCCCACCCCGGTCGCCGCGCGATCCAGGACAACGTGGTACTTCGCGGAGGGGAGCACCGCCCCGCCTTTCGACCTCTGGCTGCTGCTGCAGAACCCCAACCCCGTCCCCGTCACCGCGAGGGTCACCTACATGAAAACCGACGGTTCCCAGCAGATCCAGGATGTTTACCTGGACCCATCATCCCGAAAATCGATCTACGTCAATCAGGTGATACCGCGATCCGAGCTATCCATGAAGGTGGAGTCTGATTCCCTGGTGCTCGCGGAGCGGGCCATGTACTTCCGAACCGACGGACACGATACGGTGGGGGCAAGGGCACCCTCAACCAGGTGGTACATGGCGGAAGGGAGCACCAAGGGCGATTTCGAGACCTGGATCCTGCTGCAGAACCCGCAGAGCAGCCAGGCCAACGTGACTTTGACCTTCCTGACCGGGAAGGGACAGCGTCAAGAGCTATCGCTGGTGATGCCGCCCACCTCCCGACGCAGCATCTACCTGAACCAGGTAATACCCGATGCCGACGTCTCGACGATGATCACCTCCGACCAGCCAATCGTCGCCGAGCGCTCCATGTACTTCCGCCACGCCGGAGGGACCGGCGGACTGGCATCGAACCGACTGGCGAAAGTCTGGTACCTGGCGGAGGGGATGGTAGGCCAGGGGTTGGATGACTGGCTACTGGCGATGAATCCGAATCCGACGGTTGCCAACCTCAAGGTAACCTACATGCGAGAGGACGGCAGCACCCAGATCGGTTACTACTCCATTCAACCCTGGAGCCGGTTCAGCCTGTATCTGAACAAGAAGGTGCCGGCAGGGAGACTGGGGGCGAAGGTGGAATCGGACCAGCCGATCGAGGTAGAGCGTTCCACCTACTTCGCCGGGGGACGGGGGGGCACCAGCGTGGTGGCCAGCCCGGCCCTGTCCGAGGAGTGGTATCTACCCGAGGGTTCCACCAAGGCACCTTTCACGGAGGAGATCGCGGTCCTGAACCCGGGGAATCAGGCGGCGAAGCTGGCGGTTACCTTCATGAAGAACGATGGGACCACCGACACTCGATATTTCACCATGGCGCGTACCTCTCGGCTGACCCTGCGCGTCAACGACCTGGAGCCCGATACCGAACTCTCGGCCAGGGTCACCTCCGATAGCCCCATCGCTGTGGAGCGGTCCATGTACTTTGCCAACGGCCTGGGCGGAACCGACTCCTTCGGCATTCCTCGGTAAGCGCACCCTGTCCTCCTCTGGGAGAGGTGGCAGCCGGCCTCGTTTTGATCTTAATTTTCACAGTCTCGATCCGACAGCCGTTGTTTGCGCCTTCGATACACCGGTATAATTCATTACATTGAGGCGCATTCCCACCCGATCTCCCGTTGGCGGCAAGGGCGCCGATTACTTTGAGGAGGATCGACTGAGCCGATGGATCTCTTGAGTCCCGAAGTCCTCACCAGCCTCTTCGGCGTGATTGTGGTGAACCTGGTACTGAGTGGCGACAACGCTGTGGTCATCGGAATGGCGGCCCACAAGCTGCACGGCAAGCAGCGAACTGTGGCGATCCTTTTTGGCGGCGTTGCGGCCGTCGTATTGAGAGTCGTCTTCACAGTTGTGGCGGCCTACCTGATGCGGATCCCGGCGCTCCAGTTCATTGGCGGCCTCCTGCTGGTCTGGATCTCCTACAAGCTGCTGATGGAGGAGGTGGGCGGTGAGGCCGACCACAAGGCTGCCAACTCCCTGCTGCAGGCGATATGGATAATCACCGTCGCCGACGTGGTGATGAGCCTGGACAACATCCTTGCCATCGCGGCGCTCTCAAAGGACAACATGGCGATCCTGGGCATCGGTCTGGCGCTCAGCATGGCGATCGTGCTGTTTGCCGGCAGCCTCGTGGCGATGCTGATGGAGCGCTTTCCCTGGATCAACTACGTTGGATCTATCGCGATCGCCTACGTGGCAGGGGAGATGATCCTGAAGGACCAGTTCGTGCGGGGTCTGGTGCCCAGCATTATGAACCCTCTGTCCGAGCTGCAGGTGAGCCTGGAGCTCGCGGTTGTTCCGGTTCTCTTCGCCATCGGGGTGCCCATTTACGCTACGGTGAGGAACAGACGGAGCGCGAGCAAGAGGGTTGCACAGGTGACGCAAGCCGTCGAGACCGAGATGTGACGCTCGTGCACCCCACATCTATTTGTACGCGGTTCGGCCTTGTCCGGTAGGGTCGTCAAGGTCCATTGGTCGTCACCCTGATCTGCTCGGTATTCCCCTGGTTGCCCCGTCCCCCCATCAGGCGGCCTTCTCTTCCCGCCGACGCAGGGTCTCCCGCCGTCCGCCGGCGGTACCGAACTCTTTCAGACGCTGGGCGTATTCCCTTAGCTTAGCGTCCACCATCTGGTGCACCGTCCCTGCCGGGTAAGTGCCATCCGGCTTCTGCTCCCCCGCCGGGACCCCGGTCAGCAACTCGATCCCCTCTTCGATGGTGCGCACCGACCAGAGGTGAAACTTGCCATCCCGCACCGCCTGCACGACCTCATCCTTCAACATCAGGTTCTTGACGTTCGACTCCGGGAGGATCACCCCCTGCTCCCCCGTCAGGCCCTTCGCCTTGCACACCGTGTAGAAGCCCTCCACCTTTCGGGTGACCCCTCCCACCGCCTGGACCTCACCTATCTGGTTCACCGAGCCCGTCACGGCGATCCCCTGCCTCATGGGCAGCCCGGACAGGGCAGAGAGCAGGACGTACAGTTCGGTGGAGGAGGCGCTGTCCCCTTCCACCTCGTCGTAGGTCTGCTCGAAGGTGAGGGTAGCCGACAGGGCCAGGGGATAATCCTGAGCGTACTTCCCGGAGAGGTAACCCGCCAGTATCAGTACACCTTTGGAGTGGATCGGGCCGGACAGCTCGATCTCCCGCTCGATATTGACCACGCCCTCACTCCCGAGCGAGGTGCGCGCCGTGATGCGAGATGGTCGCCCGAAGGAGTAGTCCCCCAGATCAAAGACGGAGAGGCCGTTCACCTGCGCAGCCTTCGTCCCCTCAGTATCGATCATGATGGTCCCATCTTCGATGAACTGCTGGATGCGCTCCTCGATTAGGTTGGAACGGTACTCCTTCTGGTCGATTGCCTGCTCGACATCCTCCTCCGTTACGAGCGAATGTCCCTTCTTGCCCGCCCAATAGCTGGCCTCCACCACCATGTCGGCCACGTCCGCCAGCCGCGTGGAGAGCTTCTTCTGATCCTCCACGAGCCGCGATCCGTACTCTACCAGCCTGGCCACGCCGGAGCGGTCGAAGTGGCGCAGCTTTCGCTCTCGCACCTGGCGGCTGATGAAGCCCGCGTAGCGAAGGACGTGCTGCTCAGTGCGATCCATATCGGGACCGAAGTCGGCCTTGACCTTGAACAGTTTCCGGAAATCCTCGTCCAGGTGGTATAGCAGGTAGTAGATGTAAGGACTTCCCACCATCACCACCTTGACATTCAGGGGGATCGGCTCCGGCTTCAGGGTTGCGGCGGGAATAGCGCTGAACTGATCCCCGATGTTCTCGATCCTGGACTCCCTGGTCTGGAGAGCCTTCTTCAGGGCATCCCAGGCGAAGGGATTGATCAACACAGCCAGCGCATCGAGCACCAGGTAACCGCCGTTCGCCCTGTGGAGGGCGCCCGCCTTGATCTGTCGGAAATCGGTGGTCATGGCGCCGAATCGAGCCTGATACTCCACCCGCCCCATGAGGTTGTAGTAGGTGGGATAGTGCTCCTGTACCACGGGGGCACCTTTGGTCCCGCTGTTGTCGATCAAGACGTTGACCTTGTATCTGGAGAGGTGCTCTTCGCGGGATGTGCCCTGCAGTTCGGCGAGGGCTGCCGGAAGTCCTTCCGGCGGCGTTGGGCCCGCCCGGAAGTCTTCCAAGTGCTCCGGTATGTCCTCCTGAATCTGACGAAGGTACTCGATGACGTCGGGGTAGCTCTGGTACCGATCACGAAGCTCGTCGAAGAGATGCCCAACGGCGACGAGGGCAACCTCTCGCTCCAGATCCCGCAGCCGCTCCGTGGCTTCCTTCTCCTGCTGGCGGCCCTCGTGAAGGGCCTGCTCCAGACGCTGTCGAAGCTCCTCGCCCCTGCGCTCCAACTCGTTCTTCGTCTCCTGCGGTAGCTTTTCATACTCCTCGGTGGAGAGCGGATGGTCATCCACCAGCGGCACGGTGAGAATACCGGCCGGGGTCATCTCTATGGCAAAACCCTGAGCCTTGGCGTTCTCCTGGATCTGACTGTACAGGGTCTGCTGGCGCTGGTGGAGCTGGGTCAGTATGTCGTTTCTGCGCCGCTCGTAGTCCTCGCTTTCGAAGGCCCGAGGGATCTCCCTTCGAGCAGCCTCCACCAGTTCGTCCATTCTGCCGGCCAGCTCATGGCCCTGCCCTGCCGGCAGATGGATGGACTGGGGATGGTAGGGGTCGCTGAAGTTGTTCACGTAGACCCAGTCCTCCGGCACCGGCTGAGCGAGCGCGGCATGTTCAACGTAGGTGCAGGCGGTGGCATTTCGACCTGAACCGGGGGGGCCGGCGACGAAGATGTTGAAACCGTTGGAATCGACTTCGACGCCGAACTCGATGGCGCTGATAGCACGCTCCTGGCCAACGGTACCCAGGAGCGACTCCACCTGTTCAGTTGTCTCGAAGGGCAGAATCGCCGGATCGCATCTCCTGCGCAGCTGCTCTGCCGGCACCGCGAGCTTCTCTGCCACACCCACCAGCCTCAGCCCTTCCTTTGAACGCGGGTCCTTGCCGGCTGCCATAATCCCTCCTTCGCCCCTTGCTCCGCTTCTACTCAACTGGGGTTGGATGGCACAGCGGGCAAGAGACGTGCCCAGGCAAAGAGGCTTGTGCCCTGGCATGGCTCTTGCGCCCAGAAATGCTGCCGCGAGTCTTCGGTCATCCGCCCACAGCAAACAGGCCAAGGCCTTCTGCCTAAAGCTGATGATTGTCGACTGCTGGACGAGGGAGGATGGCCTCGGACGGGCCAGAGGAGGTGACGGGTCATGGGCGACGTGGAGAGAGTCTTGACCCCCGCGGGGTACGCGAGACTGATGGCAGAGTTGGATTACCTGCGAACGGTGCGCCGCCACGAGCTTGCAGAGCGACTCCGGTCGGCCCGGGAGGTTGGCGTGTGGGACAGCCCGGAATACCTGTCGGCCCGCGAGGAGCAGGCTTTCGTGGAGGGTCGTATCGCCACACTGGAGAAGCTACTCGCCCAGGCGGAGGTAGTGGAGGTGGTCCCATCCACGGCTTGGCCATCCGTGGAGGTGGGCTCCACGGTAACCCTCAGGGACGAGACCGGCGAAGAGGAGCAGTACGCCATCGTGGGTGCCATGGAGGCGGAACCAGGGGAGGGGCGCATCTCCAACCAATCTCCGGTGGGCAGGGCGCTCATGGGCCACCGCTCGGGGGAAACGGTGGACGTTGAAACCCCCATGGGACCTCGACGGCTGACGATCGTGCAGATCGGCTAGCCAACGTTCTGTGACCGATCCAACTCATCTGACTGGATTCGTAGGGAGAGCCAATGGCCGATAGCGCGAATCAAGTGGCGAACAACCCGAAGATGGCCTTCTTCGAGGTTGAGGACTGGGAGAAGGACAGACTGTCCGAGGGATTGCAGGGGGTGGAGCTTCGCTTCTTCCGGGGTCTACTGGAGAAGGATCGGTTGCGAGAGATCGCCGACGTCTCGGCGATCTCGGTATTCATTCGTTCGGAGGTGAATCGGGGGTTCATCGAGGCGCTTCCCGCCCTTCGGCTGATCGCCACCCGCTCCACCGGCTTCGACCACATCGATCTGCAAGCATGCAACGAGCGGGGCATCCTGGTATCGAACGTCCCCTACTATGGTGAAACCACGGTGGCGGAGCACGCCTTCGGGCTGATCCTGTCGCTCTCCCGCAGGATACACAAGGCCTACCTCCGCACCCTTCAGGGCAACTTTTCCCTTGAAGGGCTGCGGGGCTTCGACCTGCACGGCAGGACCCTGGGGGTAGTTGGGGCCGGCCACATTGGGCTGCACACCATCAGGATAGCCAAGGGGTTCGGGATGAAGGTGCTCGCCTTCGACGTGCGCCAGGACAGGCTGATCGCCGAGGTGCTGGACTTCCAGTACGCGCCGCTGGAGGAGCTGCTGGGTCAGTCCGACATCATCAGCCTTCACGCCCCACTCAACAGCGCCACCTACCACCTGATCAACCGGGACAATCTGAAGCTGGTCAAGCCGGGCGCTCTCCTGATAAACACTGCCCGGGGTGGGCTGGTGGATACCGATGCCCTGATCTGGGCCCTGGACGAGGGCATCCTGGCCGGGGTTGGGCTGGACGTGATCGAGGGTGAGGAGCTCGTGGAGGAGGAGAAGCAGCTTCTCCGAGCGCCTGAGGCGGAGGAGAAGCTGCGGATGTTGCTGCGCCAGCACGTGCTGCTGCGGCGGGAGGACGTGGTGGTGACTCCGCACATCGCCTTCGATAGCTGGGAAGCGATGGAGCGGATCATAGACACCACGGTGAGCAACGTCGACGCCTTCCTGAAGGGGAAACCGCAGAACGTGGTGAACCCAAAGGCGGCGCCACGAGGGGCGTAGCGGCGACGGGGAGACGAGGAGACGGGGAGGGCGTAACCGCCTCTCCCCTTGGGAGAGGGAGTCACCCCCTCTCCCCGTCTCTACATACCCAGGTAGGCCTTCTTCAGGTGGGGGTCGCCCAGCAACTCCTCGCCCTTGCCCTCCAGGACGATCCTCCCGTTCTCCAGCACGTAGCCCCGGTGGGCCAGCCGCAGGGAATGCTGGACGTTCTGCTCAACCAGCAGCACCGTCATCCCCCGAGCGTTGACGTCCTTCACAGTATCCAGTATCTGCTTGACCAGCAAGGGAGCCAGCCCCAGGGAGGGCTCGTCCAGCATCAGCAGCCTGGGAAGGGCCATCAAGCCGCGGCCGATCGCCAGCATCTGCTGCTCGCCACCCGAGAGGGACCCCGCGATCTGATCCTGCCTCTCTTGCAGGATCGGCAGCAGGCCGAAGACCATCTCCAGGGTCTTGCCCCTCTGCCGGCGGGCCTCCCGGCTGTATGCCCCCAGCTCCAGATTCTCCAGCACCGTCATATAGGGGAAGAGCCGCCGCCCCTCCGGCACCTGGACCAGCCCGAGGGCCACGATGTCGTAGGGGTTGAGGTGGTCGATCCTCTGGCCACGAAAGGAGATGGAGCCGGTACGGGGCCGGATGATCCCAGAAACGGTGTTGATTGTAGTGGTCTTGCCGGCGGCGTTGGCCCCCACGAGGGCCACGATCTCCCCCTCCTCCACGACCAGGGACATCCCGTGGAGCACCTGCACGTCGCCGTAGGCCACGTCGATGTTCTCTATTCTAAGCAAGGAGGTACTCCTCTCCGAGGTAGGCTTCGATCACCCTCTTGTCCCTCGCCACCTCTTTGGGAGGCCCCTCCGCGATCTTCTCGCCGTGGTGCAGCACCAGGATCCGCTCCGAGACGGCCATGATGGCGGCCATGATGTGCTCGATCACCATGAGTGTGACCCCCTGCTGCCGGATCCGCTGGAGGATCTCCAGCATCTGGGTCAGCTCGGTGGGATTGAGCCCCGCCATCACCTCGTCCAGCAGCAGCACCCGAGGGCGGGTAGCCAGGGCTCTCGCCACCTCCAGCCGCTTGCGGTCCGAGATGGTGAGACTCCGAGCTGCTTTACCCTCTTGGCCGGCCAGCCCAACGAACTCCATTACCTCCATGGCCTGCTCTCTGGCCTGCTCTGGACTGGATGCCCGCAGGAAGCTGCCCACCATCACGTTCTGAAGCACGGTAAGGTTGCCGAAGGGCTTGACAACCTGGAAGGTCCTCGCCATGCCGCGGTGACAGATGTCGTAGGCTTTCAGGTGGCTTACCGGCTTACCCGCGAGCAGCACCTCGCCTCTGTCAGGACCGTAGAAGCCGGAGATGACGTTGAAAAGCGTGGTCTTGCCGGCGCCGTTGGGTCCTATCAGCCCCAGGATGGTTCCCTCGGCAACCTCGAAGCTGACTCCTTTCAGCGCGGCGAGCCCTCCGAAGGTCTTGGTGACCCCTTCCACCTTCAGGATCATGGCGCCTCCTTTGCCGCGGCCGAGACCCTCGCCATCTCGTGCCTGGAGCCACGCTTCAGCCTCCCGGCGATAAAGGGCACCACGCCACTAGGCAGCAGGATCACTATCAGTATCAGCACGGTACCGTAAATCACGAGATAGAGCCCCTGCAGCTCTCCGCCCAGACTGGCTCGAAGGAACTCCGAGAGAGGCGTCACGATGAACGCACCCGCTACCGGCCCCCACACCGTCCCCATTCCGCCAATGATGGCCATCATCGCCAGCAGTACCGAGAAGTCGAGGGCAAAGATGCCGTAGGGCTCGATGTAGGAGATGTACTGGGCGTAAAAGGTTCCGGCCACCGACGTGAAGCAAGCGCTGACGAGCAGCGCGATCAGCTTGTAGCGGGTGGTGTTCACCCCGAGCGCCTGTGCCGCCTCCTCGTTCTCCCGGATGGCAGCCAGGTAGTAACCAATGCGGGAGCGCTCGATCCAGAGGCTCACCAGGATCATGATCAGCATGAAGCCCAGGGCCACGAAGGCATAGGTGGAGAGATCCCGGAAGATGAAGTTCTGAAGAGAAGGCCGGAAGGGCACGCTGAGACCAATGGACCCCTTGGTGATGTCCTGCGCGCTCACGGCCAGGATCCGGAGCACCACGGAGAAGGCGATGGTCACCAGCGTGAAGAACGGCCCTCGCAGCCGGAAGCTTGGATACCCGATGATCGCGGCGATAACCATCGATATCGCCGCGCCGGCCAGCATCCCGATCCAGGGCGAGATGCCGAAGTCGATGAAGAGGAGGGTGGAGGTATAGGCGCGTATGCCGTAGAAGGCGGCGTGTCCCAATGAGAGTTGGCCCCCGAAGCCTCCGATGATGTTCCAGGCGGCGCTGGCCGCCGCGTA
>DAHXJB010000128.1:0-4810 GCA_027372455.1 Chloroflexota bacterium
CGGACCACCCTCGCCAGGGCTCAGAGGGGAGACAAGTACGCCCCCGCCGACGTTCGAAACGTGGGGGGGCGCAGGCTCGCCAAGTACTTCGAGCGCGACGAGTCCGGCTACAAGGTCAAGGACAGCCTAAGGCGCAGGGTGCAATTCAAGGTTCACGATCTGTTGATGGATCCTTTCGAGTCGGGGTTTCAGGTCATCCTCTGCCGGCACGTCGTGATCTACTTCACGGAGGAGGCCAAGGACTCCCTCTACCGGAAGTTCGCCGGCTCCCTGGTGGACGGCGGGGTGCTCTTCGTAGGAGGCACAGAGATCATTCCCCGGGCTCGAGAGATCGGATTCGAAAGCACGAGCGTATCCTTTTACCGCAAGGTCGGCCACTAGGACCGATCGTCATCGAGCATGACCATCATGCCCCCCGGCCGAGGCTGGTGGTGGAGCCGCCGATGGAGCATGGGGGGCGCGATAGGAGGCTATCTGCGTGAACGGGAAGGTAATAGAGCGGTTCGTCAACTCGGGACGGCAGGTGCTCAGCACGGAGATGGGGGCGCCGGTCGGGGTTGGCCAATTGTCGGCACAGAAGGACAACTACCTGACTCAGGACGTGACGGCGCTCGTAGGAGTGACCGGCGACTTGCGGGGGATGGTGATCTTTGGGCTTTCGACAGGTACAGCCCTCTCCCTCGTCTCCCACATGATGGGCCAACAGTTCACCGAGTTCGACTCCGTGGCCGAGAGCGGCATCGCGGAACTGGGCAACGTAGTGGTGGGGTCCTCGGTGACCTCGCTGGCGGAGCTGGGCTACCGATGTGGCATCACCCCTCCGGCTGTCATTCTCGGCAGCAACACGGTCATTTCTACCCCAAACATGCACCGGCTGGTGTTTCCACTCGAGACGCCCACTGGGGTGATCGAGATGCAGCTGGCACTGCGGGAAAACGGCACACACTGAGACAGCCGGTAGGGGCGACCACCCGGTCGCCCCTACACCCCCGCAGCTCCCGGCTGTCCTGTCCACCCCCTCTCTTCCACGAATAGGGGGAATCTGCCCTGCAATTAGGGAGATTCCCTATGTAGCCCCCTTTCTCTCCCCAGTAGCATTCATTCGCCACATCTCTCTGCGAGGAGTCAGCTAATGAGCTTCGCGACGTCACTCCGTCTGGGGGCTTCCGCTCTCACCGCCCAGCGGCTGAGGATGGACGTGATTTCCGGCAACATCGCCAACGTCAGCACCACCCGGAGCACCGACGGCGGGCCGTACAAGAGGCGAGAGGTGGTGTTGATGGCCACAACCGCTCGGGCGGGCATCGTTCCACTGCGAGACCGCGCCGCGAACCCCACGGGGGTCCGTGTAGCCGGTGTCGTGGCGGAGGATGGCGTTCGGTTGGTGAACGACCCCGGCCATCCAGATGCAGACGAGAACGGCAACGTTGCCTACCCGGACATCGACCTCGTCCAAGAGATGACCAACATGATGTCCGCGGTTAGGGCGTACGAGGCCAGCGTCACGGCCTTGAATGCGCTGAAGGGCATGGCCATGAAGGCACTCGACCTGGGTAAGGCCTAGCCCGAGGGAGCAAGGAGGGACCGATGCAGATCACGCCTGTCGGCTATTCGCCACTTCCCGTCGACCTCGCCAAGAAGAAGCCCGCCGGCCAGAAGGAAGGCGACTTTGGGAACGCCCTCGCCAATGCCGTCAAAGAGGTGAATCAGCAGCAGGGGAAGGCCGACCAAATGTCGGTGCAGCTGGCGTTGGGCAAGGACGTGGAGGTGCACGACGCGGTCCTCGCTATGGAGGAGGCGCAGCTCTCCTTTCAGTACGCCCTCCAAGTGCGGAACAAGCTGATTGAGGCCTACCAGGAAGTCATGCGGATGCAGGTCTAGCGACCGGCTGCAGACGAGGTTGCTGTTTGGGGGAGTGTACGCGTGGCCGACCTGATAGCCCGACTTAGAACCGAAGCGCCCCAGGTGTGGCGGAAGCTGTCGCCGGTCCAAAGGGCCAGCCTGATCGGCGTGGCCGTGGCCACGCTGGCAGCCATCTTCTTCCTCACCAACTGGGCTCAGCAGACCGAGTACGCGACTGTCTTTTCCAAGCTGACCGAGAGCGATGCGGCGGCGATTGTGACCAAGCTGAAAGAGTTGAAGGTCCCCTACGAGCTCGCCGATGGCGGCTCGACGATCAAGGTGCCCGCGGACAAGCTATACGACGTCCGTTTGCAGCTGGCCTCTCAGGGGCTGCCCAAGGGCGGTGCCGTCGGGTTCGAGCTGTTCGACAAGATGAGCTTCGGTCTGACCGACTTTGCCCAGAAGATCAACTACCAGCGAGCCCTGGAGGGCGAACTTGCCAGAACCATCGGCAGCCTGTCTGCCGTAGAGGATGCCCGCGTTCACATCGTGATTCCGCAGAGCGAGCTGTTCGTAGAACGGGAAAACCCGACCACGGCCTCCGTGGTCCTCCGACTCAAGCCCGGGCAGGAGCTAGACGCTCGGCAGACCAGAGGGGTTGTCAATCTGGTCTCCAGGAGTGTCGAAGGGCTGAAGCCGGAGAACGTCACGGTGTTGGACGGCAACGGCGTCATGCTGTCGGGGCAAGACGACAAGTCGTTGCTCTCCGCCGGGGCTACCAGCACGCAGCGCGATGCCCAGAAGGGCTACGAGCGGTCTGTTCAGCAGGACATCCAGGCGATGCTGGAGCAGGTGCTTGGCCCCCGTAAGGCTGTGGTTCGTGTGAGCGCGGCCCTGGACTGGGATCAGTTCGAGTCGAGCAGCGAGACCTATTCTCCGTCGGGCAAGCCGGCGCAGGTCCGCAGCACGCACGAGCTGGTCGAGCGCTCGGCAACGGCCCTGGGCGATGGGGGCTTCTCTACGCCCTCCTACCCCATCGATGGCCGCACTCCGGCGGGGCCGGTTAGCCCCAACGCGACACCCGCGACCACCGCGACTCCCCAGGTGACTCCTCAAGCCCTGGCGACCCCGACGACCACCGCCGGCTCTGTGAGCGATCCGAAGTACGAGCGTCGGGACGTCACCAACAACTACGAGATCTCCAAGCTGGTGGAGCACACCGTCAAGGCACCCGGAAGCGTTAAGAAGCTATCGGTGTCGGTGCTGCTGGACGGCCAGCTGGACGATGCTCTGACCTCCACGATCACCAAGGTTGTGACCGCTGCTGCTGGTCTGGATGCCAACAGGGGGGACAGTGTGGTAGTCGCGAGTCTGCCCTTCGATCAGTCGACCTCGGCGGCTCAGGAAAAAGCCGGTGAGGAGGCTGCGAAGCGGGATCTGTACACCGGAGTTGCCAAGGGCGCGATGGTGGTGTTCTCGCTGCTGGTGGTCCTGTTGCTGGTGCGTGCCCTCATCAAGGGGCTCACCAGGGATCCCAACGCACCCGCCAAGGTCAAGGGGAAGGTGAAGGGCAAGAACAACCTGCCTCAGCTGACCGAGGGAGAAGCCCAGCAGCAGGCTCTAGCCGCGCTCAAGGCCATGCCGAAGGAAGAGGATCCCAGGCCGGCGCAGGTGCTGCGCGACGTTAGTCAACTAGCTCAGAATGAGCCCAAGCTGGTGGCTCAGATCGTCAAATCTTGGCTGGACGAAAAGGGATAAATGGCCAATCCGGGTACGAGAAAACTGAGTGGACGGCAGAAGGCAGCGGCGCTCCTGATCGCGTTGGGTTCGGATCTATCCGCTGAAGTGCTGAAGAATCTGAAGGACACCGACATCGATCGGGTGACGGTCGAGATCTTCAGTATGGAGCGGATCGCCCACGAGGTCAGGACCGAGGTGCTGGGTGAGTGCATCGAGCTGGCCCAAGCACAGGGATACATCTCCAGCGGCGGTGTCGAGTACGCCAAGGAGGTCCTCACCCATGCGCTGGGCCAGCAGAAAGCCAACGAGATCGTCGGCAGGCTGGCCTCGGGCTGGAGAAACGAGCCTTTCGACTTCGTTCGTATGGCCGACCCGGGCCAGCTGGTGGGGTTCATTCAGGACGAACGCCCCCAGACCATTGCCCTGGTGGTCTCGCACCTGCATCCGGTGCTGGCGGCCTCCATTCTGGCTCGGCTCGACCGAGAGCTGCAGGCGCAAGTGGCGCTGCGGATAGCTACCATGGAGCGGACCACCCCCGAGGCCATCGACCAGGTTGAGGGCACGTTGAAGAAGAGGCTCTCCTCGGTGTTGAACCAGGACTACTCCTCCGTGGGTGGCGTGGAGTTCTTGGTCAAGGTGTTGACGCAGGTGAACAGGGCGACCGAGAAGATCATCATGCAATCGCTGGAAGAGTCGGACCCGGCGCTGGCGGAGGAGGTCCGAAAGCAGATGTTCGTCTTCGAGGACATCGTCAAGCTGGATGACCGCTCCATTCAGCGGGTTCTGCGCGAGGTGGACACCAAGGACCTCGCTCTGGCGCTGCGAGGTGCCAGCGAAGAGGTCAAGTCGACGATCTTCAAGAACATGTCCACCCGCGCCGCTCAGATGCTGCGCGAGGACATGGACGTCGGTGGCCCTGTCAGGCTGCGGACGGTGGAAGACGCCCAGCAGCGCATCGTGGCGGTGGTGCGTCGGCTGGACGATGCCGAAGAGATCGTGATCGCCCGAGGTGGGGCGGAGGACGAGGTCGTTGCCTAAGATCATCAAGAGGGCCGACTACGACGATCAGCCCGTGGTGGTGACGGGGAAGCGGCGGCGGGGCTTCGTCCCCGCCCACTTCGACGGCGAGGGGGTCGAGGAGTTGACTCCGGACCCGGGGCAGGCCGTGGAAGAGGCCGTGGACCTGGAGGTAGCTGCCGCTGCCCAAGCCGACAAGATCCTGTTGGAC